>JAFUHD010000179.1 GCA_017469025.1 Clostridia bacterium | reverse complement strand
AGGATGCAGAGGCCAATGCTGCCCTCAACCGTATCCGCCTGATCACCATGGTGCAGTCTGGGGCGAAGTTTGATTACAGCCGTCTGCCAGAACTGAACGAGCTGATGGCCAAGGTGAAGGCCAGCCACGACGCCATGCTGGATGCAAAGCGTGAAGAACTGCTGGAGATCGTCCGGCAGTGCATGGCAGACATTCATCAGGCCGCCGGTGACATTCCGAATGCCCGCAGCGTCTCCGCCACGGCGGATACCTTCTATGACCAGAAGAAACAGCAGATTGCCACAACGACCGAGCTGGCGCTGCTGGATGGTCTAATTCCGCCCATGTGGCAGTACAAAGACACCACACTGGATAAGATTGAGGTAATCGTCAATCCTCCCAAGCCTAAGCCTCCTGTGGTGCCTGGCCCCGGTAGTGGTTCTACAATGAAGGAACCGGCAAAGAAGGTATACAAGACCATTCACCGGCAGGCCATGTTCCCGGCAAAGACGCTGACCACTGAAGAAGAAATCGACGCCTATGTTGAGAAAATACGTGCCAACATGAAACAGTTACTGCACGGCTGTGATGGTATCAAACTGTCTTAAGGAGCAAAGAAATGAACTTCTCATACTACGACTTGGGTCAACTGGATGCGGGCAAAGTTGTTGAGGTATCGCTCACAAAGGCCGCCAACGTTCGTCTGATGGACTCCACAAACTACAGTAACTATAAAAACGGACGGAGGCATCACTATTATGGTGGATATGTGAAACAAAGCCCTTATAGAATAACCGTTCCTCGTTCAGGCCATTGGTATGTTACCATTGACCTCGGTGGTTATGCTGGCAGCTTACGTCATAGTGTTCGCGTACTATCAGGAATATTGCCAGCTGCACCAACCAGAACCCCTTTGGCTAAGGAGCCGACTCTGTTTGTAAACCCAGTTGATGAGGGTAAAGAGTACGATGTTTTTATCTCACATGCATCAGAAGACAAAGATGCGGTGGTGCGCCCTCTTGCTGTTGCGTTAAGAGAAAAAGGGGTATCCGTCTGGTATGATGAGTTTGAACTGAAAATCGGAGATAGTCTCCGAAGGAAAATCGATCAAGGCCTTTCAAAAAGTCGGTTTGGTATCGTTGTAATCTCCCGATCATTCATAAAAAAAGGCTGGACGAATTACGAATTGGACGGTTTGATGACAAAAGCAATCTCAGGGCAACAAGTCCTTCTGCCCATATGGCACGACATAACCAAGCAGGAAGTAATCGATTACAGCCCTTCGCTTGCAGACAAAGTTGCTCGTAACACAAGTCAGGAAACTGTTGAAGAAATTGCAAGCGAAATAGCTGAAATGATACTTGGCACTTGATAAAGCACATTGGAGGCAACCATGGATAAGAACGCAATCAAGAAATACGCGGTGTGGGCGCGGCGAGAGTTGATCGACCGCGTGTCTAAGCGCGCCGCTGTGTATGGCATCACCGAAAAGGATATGGGCGACCCAAATGCGGACAGCGTGAATGGTCATCTGCTGACCGCCGCAGAAAAACGGCAGCGCCAGGCCTTGATTCGTCGTATCCAGGAGAAGGACTATCAACAGGTGATGGAAGAAGTGGCCTACACCTGGTTCAACCGCTTTGCCGCTCTGCGGTTCATGGTGGTCAACGGCTACCTGCCCACCCACATTCGCGTCTTTACGGATGACGAAGGCCGCTTCCGTCCGCAGATTCTGGCGGAGGCGATCCATCTGGAGCTGGACGGTCTGAGTATGGAGACGGTCTATCAGCTGAAGGATGCCAATCAGGAAGAGGAACTGTTCAAGTATCTGCTGATCGTGCAGTGCAACGCCCTGTACAGCATTCTGCCCGGCATGTTCCAGAAGATCGAGGACTATACTGAGCTGCTGTTGCCGGATTACCTTCTGCGCGAAGGTTCTGTCATCGAGCAGATGATCACGCTGATCCCGGAGGATGACTGGAAGGATCAGGTGCAGATCATCGGCTGGCTGTATCAGTACTACAACACGGAGCCGAAGGACAAGGTCTTTGCTGACCTGAAAAAGAACATCAAGATCAGCAAGGAGAGCATTCCTGCAGCCACGCAGCTTTTCACCCCGGACTGGATTGTCCATTACATGGTGGAAAACAGTCTGGGCCGCCTCTGGGTAGAAGGGCATCCGTCTGCCCGTGAGAAGTACCTGCCCTCGCATAATGCGGATGGGTCTGTCCACGTGGAAGAGGGAAAGTGGAACTATTATCTGGAAGAAGCCGAACAGGAGCCCGAGGTGCAGGCTCAGCTGACTAAGATCTGCAAGCAGTATGCTGCCCTGAAACCGGAAGAAATCCTGACCATTGATCCCTGCGCAGGCAGTGGCCACATCCTCTGCGTTCTGTTTGACGTGTTGGTCAATATCTACGAGGATTACGGCTATACCGCCCGCGAGGCGGCTGTCAGCATCGTGCAGAACAACCTGTGGGGTCTGGACATCGATGACCGTGCAGCCCAACTGGCGTATTTTGCCGTCATGATGAAGGCCCGGCAGTATGACCGGCGCTTCTTCAGCAAAGGCGTGCAGCCGCATGTCTACGCCATT
>JAFUHD010000025.1 GCA_017469025.1 Clostridia bacterium | reverse complement strand
TACCGGTTTTTACTTTGGTCAGCCGCAGACGCCCGGCATGGCAGCCGGGACACGGCAGTCTGCTGAGTTCATGGCCCGTGTTCTGGATGTTTCCGGCGGCATTGCCCTGCTGGAAATGCGAAACAGGTTCTTTGCCGGCGAGATGCTCGAGGCGGTAACGCCAGGCGGCATTCTGCCATTCCCTGTGGAATCCATCCGCTCAGAGGCAACCGGTGAGATGCTTGACCGCGTCAGCGTTCCTCTGATGCATGTCCAGGTTCCCTGCAGCCCCGGGATTGCGGCAGGTGATCTGATCCGCGGGCCTGTCCGCAACCGTGCAAATACCTGATTTCATCCGGCTGACAATACCGGTTTCCTGAACACATTTATGCGCCGGATCAGGAGACTGTCCCGGATGACAGAATACCGGGCAAAAAACACCTGGCCGAAGGCTCAGGACTACTTCTCTTAGGAGGTGAATGCTTTGGATATGCTGAGTGCCGTTGCTGAGGAGACCGTTTACCGGAATGAGGACAATGGGTATACGGTTTTGACTGTACGTGCGGGAAAGCAGCGCTTTTCAGCGGTCGGTATTATGCCGCAGATTGGAGAAGGAGAATGCCTGGATCTTGAAGGCAAATGGGTTGAACATCCGACATACGGCCAGCAGCTGAAGGTGGAATCGATTAAGATCCGGCCGCCGGAAACGAAGTCTGGTATCGAGCGGTATCTGTCATCCGGCCTCATCAGCGGAATTCGCTCTGCCACGGCAAAGCTGATTGTTGACCACTTTGGGGACGATGCACTCCGGATCATAGGTGAGGAACCGGAACGTCTGCTTGAAATCAGCGGCATCGGGAAGCGGAGAGCGGCACTGATCGCTGAAAGTTACGCAGCACAGGCAGAAGAGCGGGAGGCAATGCTCTTCCTGCAGAAATACAGTATTCCGGCCCGGCTGGCTGTCAAGATCTTTCGTCAGTATGATACCAATGTACAGGAGGTTATCACGAAAAACCCGTTCCGGCTGGTAGAAGATATAGAAGGAATCGGGTTTAAGACGGCGGATCATATTGCAGCTGCAGTCGGCATTGAGAAGACCAGCAATTTCCGGATTCATGCAGGCCTGCATTATAAGCTTCAGGAAGCGATTGGCGGAACCGGACACTGCTATCTGCCCAGACCGGAACTGGTTTCCGGAACCCGTACACTGCTGGGTGTCCCACAGGAGCTGGTGGATACAGAACTGGATGCCATGATTATCAGCCGGAACCTGATTGCAGAGATTGTCCCGGATGAGGAGACCGGTCAGGAAGTGATAGCTGTTTATGAAC
The DNA here is from genome assembly GCA_017469025.1 of Clostridia bacterium. Taxonomy (GTDB): domain Bacteria; phylum Bacillota; class Clostridia; order Christensenellales; family Aristaeellaceae; genus Ventricola. The sequence goes on along the minus strand of JAFUHD010000025.1, from coordinate 6,600 downwards.
CTGCCACTTACAAGGCTGAGAAACTGATCGCCCTTCGCCTCAAGGAATACAAGGAGCATAAGCCCAAAAAAGTCCGCCTGGACATCGATGAGCAAATAGATGCGCTGGAACGGGAGGAGGGCATAAAGCTGCATGAACAGCAGCGTGCCGCAGTCCGGACAGCAGCACAGTCCGGAATCTGCCTGATTACCGGCGGCCCCGGCACGGGCAAAACAACGATTATAAAGTGCATCATGCGCGTTCTCAAAGGACAGCGCGTAGCACTTGCTGCGCCGACTGGAAGGGCAGCCAAACGGATGAGCGAAGCATGCGGAAAAGATGCAAAAACGCTTCACCGCCTGCTCGAATACAGCGGGGAAAGCGAGCGCTTTATGCGTGATGAAGACAGCCCGCTGGAACTTGACGCGCTCATCATTGATGAGATGTCCATGGTGGATATTTTCCTGATGCAGGCTGTCGTGAAGGCACTCTCTGAGGGAACACGGCTGATCATGGTCGGCGACGTGGACCAGCTGCCCAGTGTGGGCGCAGGAAATGTGCTACGTGACCTGCTAAGCTGCGGCGTCTTTCCAGTAGTCCGTCTGTCTGAAATATTCAGACAGAATGAGAAGAGCATGATCGTTTATAATGCACATCAGATCAATAACGGACGGCCGCCGAGACTCAACGCTAAGGGCAGCGACTTCTTCTTTGAACGCCAGTCACTGCCGACAAATGCAGCGGATACCATTGTTGACCTTTGTGCAACCCGCCTGCCCAAATTTCTGGGCGGCGATGCAAAGTCACAGATACAGGTACTTGCACCCTCCAAAAAGGGAGACTGCGGTGTTTTTGCGCTCAATAACAAACTGCAGGAAGCACTGAATCCGAAATCCAGCTTTAAAAATGAATACATCCGCGGGGATACGACGTTCCGTGTTGGCGACAAGGTCATGCAGACCAAGAACAATTACCAGATGGAATGGACACGGGGTGAACCGGATCAGGATATCTACGAGGAAGGCCTTGGCGTCTTTAACGGAGATATGGGACTGATTTCGACGATAGACCCGGAAGAAAAGACGGTTGAAGTTCTGTTTGATGATGACAAAGTGGTTCTTTACGGACCGGCAGATCTTGAAGATCTTGAGCTTGCATACTGCATTTCGGTTCATAAGAGCCAGGGCAATGAATTCCCTGCGGTGGTCATGCCGGCCGTCGGCGGGGCACCGATGCTGCTGACACGGAATCTGCTGTACACAGCGGTGACAAGGGCCAGAAAACTGGTGGTCATTGTGGGACGGGAATCTGCGATAGACCAGATGATACAGAATACACACATTGTGAAGCGGTACAGTGCGCTCAAATGGCGGATCATGCAGCTCGATGAGGTTGTACCGCACGTGGAAGCATAAGACTGCCTGCGCGCATTTGCTGCAGGCAACACGCTTTATTGTCCAGACAGGATGTCTGTTTGTCCGCCGGATTCAGCCGTGAAGCCCGGCTGGACAGATGACAGCTGTCTGGACTTTTCTTTACGGAACAGGCTGCATGTATGGCTCATGACCAAATCAGAAAGCATCTGCCAGGCATGATGGTTCCGGCATTCCGGATAAAACGGGGGCCGTGCCGCGTCTTATAATTGTGACCTGTAGCGCCGGCGTTTTCCTTGTACTTTACGGAGAATGGCGGTATAATGTCAGCAGTACTATTGACCGCGCTTTTGGAAATTCTGCAGGAATAACCCTGAAAGTGCGATAGGAAACCGGATGATTCCGGATGGGGGATAAGAATGAGAAAATACGTGGGGGTACTTTGTTTTTTGTGCCTGCTGGCGATAAGCAGTCTGGCACTGGCAAGCGGGGCAACGATCCGGACTTATACGCCGTTTGCTGATCAGGATCCGGCTGCACAACAATACAATGATCTTATGGAAAGCTGGAGCAGTGAAACCGGAAACGCCATTGAGGATTTCTCCGGCACGATGGATGAGGCGTATATGGAAGCGCTTGGTGAGGCGCTCCGGGCAGGCGAGGCAGACATAGTTGTACTGCCTGTAGGCTCCGGTGTTGATACATCGCTTCTGATTGATGTCAATACACTCCTGGCTGCTGCACCTGACAGCGGTATCCGTATAATGGACGGACTCAGGGAGGACAGCGGGACGTTCCTGACACCGGTCCGGTTCAACTGGGAAAGCATCTATGTCAACACGGAACTGCTCCAGCAGTATGGCATGACAGCACCTTCAACCTTTGAAGAACTGGTGATTGACTGCCTGCAGCTGTCCCAGCTTGGCGTGCAGCCGATTGCCAATGCGCTTTGCGAATGGTCTGAAATTGTGCTTGACTGCATGGCCATGATGGGTGCGCCCGAGAGCAGCTATGGAACGCAGGAATCCCTCGATGGCGCCGTCAATGTGCTCAATTCACTGGTACTGGTCGGTGCATTCGGTCAGGACCCGTGGAATGCGACAGACATGGATATGGAGACCCGGTTCCTGAACGGTGAGGCAGCGATGCGCTTTGATACATCAGATCTTGCCGCACAGATTCCGGCGGAAAAGTGCAATGCCTACACGGTGATCGCACTTCCGGGCGTAGACGGCACACTGCGCAGTGCACTCGTCGGCTATCCGAACTGCGGCCTGGCGATGACAAAGGCGTGTTATGAGGATTCCGCCCGCCGTGAGGCTGCGCTTTCGTTTGCAAAGACGCTTCTGGCCGGGAACCTGGCCGCGATTGGTGAGGGTACACTGGGCGACAGCATTAACAGTCTCAGCCGGAATGCGACCGGTATTGTCGGTGTTTTGTATGATCACAATCCTGAAACTTTTGAAGAATGGTCTGAACAGGTGATTGCCCAGCTCATGAGCAGCGTGTCAGCGGTTCAGTAAAACAGGCATAAGATGTGGTATCCGGTTGTATTCCGGCCGCCACAGGGGAGGATAAGGATATGGAAAGAAGAATTATCGGCCTTCTGCTGGCATTGGTTTTGCTCCTGATTCCGATGTCGAATGCTGCTTTAGCTGAGGCGACGCCAGGCGAGGCAGAGCAGAATGTAAAGGCGACGGTTGCTGCAAGTAATGAAGGCACAATCACCGTGACTGTATCAATGGCTACGGACAAGCAGACTGAAGTCAAGCTGTACAAGGGAGATACCCTGATTAAAAAAGAAATGGCCAGCAAGGACGGAGATTCATTTTCATTCAGCAACCTGGATGACGGGGATTATCAGGTCCGTCTTTTCGACTATGCCTCAGAAAAGCAGCTTCGAACATATAATGTCAAAATTGACAAGACAAAAACGGCCAAACTGATCAAGGGCACCGTAAGCGTCGACGGTTCAAAGCTCACGGCAACGGTCACGGACGCCAGCTCACTTGAAATACTGGTGGAAGTCTATCTGAATGGAAGCGTTGTAAAGAGCGGAAAGATTACCGGCCCCGGTTCACTTTCCTTTGACGGTCTGTCTCCGGCTTCCTATTCGGTCCGCTTTTCGTATACGGCAGCAGATACAGGCGTCCCGCCTGAGGTGGTTGATGCAACCATTGAAGCCGAATCGGTTAAGTCGTCCGTTGATATTAAGATTACATCTGTCAAGGCCGGAGAAGAGACGCTGTCGGTTTACGGTGTAGCTGCACCTGGCTCTCCGCTGCTCATCTCACTGACACCGGGCGGTTATGACAGGGATGTCACACCGGATGCCAACGGCACATTCTCGACGACGATTTCCTGTGCTGCAAACACGTATACAATCGTCACGGCACAGTATCAGGGAAATCCCGGCAGCAAGGTAACCCTGGACGGTTCCTGGGTTGTAACAGCTTCATCTGAAAAGCCCGTCCTGACGGTGGATCCGATTTACGATACGGACAAGACGGTGCTTGCCAAGACAAAAGCGGGTACACCGGTGTCTCTTGAAACGTATGATTATACAGAATATCTGACAGCAGATGCGAACGGCCAGCTGAAGTTCTCGCTGCCTCATGTCTATATATCAGGTACAAATGTTATATTTACCGTTTCTTATGGAGAGGGCTACAAGAGTTCATACCAGGTTTCAAAGATGGTTGAGACGTCTCCAACCTACAAGGAACTCAGCTACGGCAGCACAGGTACTGAAGTTCAGGCACTTACCACCCGGCTGGCAGCACTCAATTATCCGGTTTCCATAACGAGTGTCTATGATAACGCTGTCGTAAACGCAGTCCGGCTGTTCCAGTCAAGGAACTACCTGCCGGAAACCGGTGTTGCGGATAATGCGACACAGCGTGCTGCCTATTCGTCTTCTGCGATTGCCTATGATTCCTATACCTATCCGACACTGGTCCGCGGAGACCGCGGTACACTGGTGCGGAATCTTCAGTCCCGACTCCAGAAACTTGGATACTATACCATCAAGGTAGACGGCATTTTCGGATCCGGTACCCAGCGCGCAGTGAGAAATTTCCAGAGCCGCAACGGCCTCAGTGTGACAGGTATTGCAGATAACACGACACAGAAGGTCCTGTATTCTTCATCAGCCATATCCTCCGGCGGCTATTCACCGGTTTATTACACCACACTGAGTCGAAGCAGCCGGTACAATTCAGCCGTTGTTTCTCTGCAGAGCCGCCTGAATGCCCTCGGATATGCAGCCGGTACAGTTGACGGGTACTTTGGCAGCCGGACATATCGTGCGGTTCGCAATTTCCAGAGCAGGAATGGTCTCAGTGTAACCGGTGTTGCAGATGTTACAACACAGGAGATTCTGTATTCCTCCGCCGCAGTCCCAGCCGGCTCTTCTTACAGCTATACAACTGTAACCAGTACCGGTTATCGTCTGCTTTACTGGGGATGCAAGGGCGATGCAGTCATCCGTCTCCAGCAGGCGCTTCGAAACAAAGGATATACCCAGATCAAGAGCATAGATGGCATTTACGGTCAGCAGACCTATGATGCAGTCTGTGCGTTCCAGAAAGCCAATGGTCTTACAGTAGACGGTATCGCCGGAAAGAAGACGCAGAATCTGCTTTACGGTACATCATATTGACGCGCTTTGCATATTCAGACAAGCAGCAAGGGCCGGGAAACCGGCCCTTTTTGTATCTTTAACGCCCGCATTTGGCGCTCAATATATAAAAAAAGAAAACCGCCCCAATCAGGCGGTTTCAAAGATGCGGTGACACTCGGCGTCCAAACGAGTATCTGATGATGTAAGGAGGTTTGGAAGGAAGTTAGATCAACCTAACAAGTAAAGAATACCACGATTTCTGCTGAAAAACAAGCGTAGAAAACGTGTGATTCGCAAAAATGTCATAATGAACAACAATTTATATATTTATATGTAAATATATCCTAAAAATTCATCCTCATAAGAGCTCTGGACCAGCTGGTAACCGGAAAGTCGGGCATGATTTCTGAACGTAAAACAGTTTGCACACCATCCTTCAGGCATTTTATTAGTATTGCTTTATGAGAGCAAATGAATTCTTTTATGTTTCAAAGCTTTAATGATTGACTTGTAAATTTTAAACTGGTATTATGTCATTGTTAGCTATTATTTTTGTTATTTGAGGAGATAGTTAGCTAATTCTTATAACGACAGCAGCATTTTCGGCTATGAAAGGTGATGGTTTTTATGCTCCTGAATGACAGATTCAAGAGTTGCATAGACCAGGCAGACAGTTCATTCCGTAAACGGTAACAGGTATAACGGAATGGATGGTTCTGGATCATATTTGCTAACAATCCATGTAGGATGAGTCAGAGTCTCTGTTCCGTACTTCGTTCTAAAACTGAATAGATTTTTCCAATGATGGAAAACAGGGGATAGAGCCTCTTAATGGAGGAGGCGTAAATTCATGAGCCAGCCCTATCGGCCTACTTACAAAATGATCTTTGCAGCCATGGACGGCAGCGAGATTCATGTGGGGAACTTCGAACGACTGGATGAAGCGAGTGCATATGCCAGAACATACGAGTATCCACAGGATGGTACGATTCGACTGTACAAATACTGTAAAACGGAAGATACATACAAGGTGTATGAAAAATGGACATATTGAAGCAGTGCGAAAGCACTGCTTTTTCTGTTTTTGGCACATCGCCTGCAGGAACCGATGCATGGGCAGCTCTGCATACAAGGACCGAATAATTCGGAATTTTCCTGTCATTACATCATAATAGTGTACGATAACGGCAAGAAAGTCGGATAGATAGGTGGAAAAGTCAGTATATTCCCTGTAAGCAGTCAACAAATATTCGGAATTGGGGCTTGATTTTATTCAGGATTCTGTCTATACTGTAGTGCGTTTTGAGACGGAACGCGTAAAATGGACGTTTGATTCCGAGCTCTGACGAACCGAAAGAGGAGGACCATCCCGATGAATTTTGATATAATCAGACAGGCAGATCCGGCCGTAGCACAGGCGATAGAGGATGAACTGAAGCGTCAGCAGAGTCATATCGAACTGATTGCCTCGGAAAACTTTGTTTCACCTGCCGTGATGGCAGCAATGGGAACACCACTGACGAACAAGTATGCTGAAGGATACCCGGGCAAGCGGTATTACGGCGGCTGCGAGTGTGTGGATGTTGTTGAAAATCTGGCCAGAGACAGGGCCTGTCAGATTTTTGG
>JAFUHD010000178.1 GCA_017469025.1 Clostridia bacterium | reverse complement strand
GATTCCTGTGATGCGGACGCGATAACGGGAGCCTACCTTTTCTACCGTATATTCAAAGGTAGCATTTGCATCATCAGCTGTGACAGTAACATTATCCTTAGTAAGTTCTGCTTCTGTCGTCAGATAGAAGTTGATTGCTGTCTCTGATTCAAGATCAAGAGAGTAAGTAGCTTTCGTGATCACATCTTTGTCCAGTTTAGCTGAAATTGCATAACCGTCAAGTGTTGTGATCAGGGCTGTATCATCGGCATAAGTATCAGGCATCATCGGGTGCTTGCTGCCGCCCGGAACCGCCTGCATTGCATAGTATCCGTAATTGTAGATTGCCTTTGCAAGCGGTGTTGCAGCTGCATAGTCTTCCCTACCACTATCATTGCTGATCATTACACTCAGGTATTTTTCCACGCTGTAAGAATTCGATACAGTCAGTGTTTCATCATTATACTGATAGGAGTATGTCGCCGTGATCTCCTCCGCCATCTCAACGGAATTGACATAACATGTGAACTTATACCGTCCATCATTCTCCAGAGTACCGCTGGAAGTGACAGTCCGATCACCCACGGTAAAGGTCATGGTGCCGTCCGTCATTCCTTCCGGAATATTCATATAGAAGTGCATACCGATCTGACTGCCCAGAATCAGCTGACGGCTTACGAACTTCGGAATCGCTTCAGCTACGGTAATATTATCCGTTGCACTGTCAGTGTTCTCCGAACCATCAAGCGTTGCTTCACAGGTTATTGGATTCGTATAGATGAATTTCTCTCCGTCCTCCAGCTTGACATAGAAGGAAGCCCTCATTTTAGGATCGAGGAATCCGCCGGCAATCTTAGCTGTGACGAAACTGTAGTCGCCCTTGTACAGGCCGTTATCTGTGCCCTTGCAGCTGTATTTATACGTCGCTGTATCATAAGTCAGCTTATTCTTATCTGTGTCAAACAGATAGCCATAATCAGCAGCAGCATCAATGATTCTTGAATCCAGCACCGTCAGTACACGTGCTGTCAGTCCGTCGTTTCCGATTTTCTGGACGGCTAATTGCTCAAAGCCCTTATAAATCACAGTTCCGCCAATGCTTGCTGCAACAGCATCTTCTGCATTCGATACGTGGGTTGTTCTGATGAATGCCGGAATCACCACATCGTTTTCGTAGTCCAGAAGTTCTGTAGCGTTCTCATCAGCAAAATACTGATCAGGAACATCCACATAGATCATTTTTCCATCTGAATCATATTGTATGGGTTGTTTGCTTGCTTTTTTGGTGCTGTACCAGCACTCAATATCGCCATCCTCTGCGATCGTAGGCGCTTTTGCCTCAAGCTTGTTCACTTCAGGCTTGGTCAGTTTATACCAGTATTGTACAAATTTGCTGGTATAGTCAGAATCCGGATACTTGGCATAAGCAAACAGGTATTATGTGTTCTCAATATACTGATTCAGAACAATCGGCTCCGTATATCGCAATGTATAAGCATCCGGAGGATTGTGAATATAGAAACTAGGTTCATGCAGCGGATTTAATTCTCCGTCTATATAATCAACCACTCTATAATAGATTTCTGCATTCTCATCTGAGCTCAGAGTGATGGTCAGAACACCTGCATAATTGCCCGGTTTAACCGATGCAACCGGTGCCGCAGCTCTTTCGATCGGTGTGATCGTCTGTGTCACAATCGCGATTACACCTTCTGCAACATCGTACAGATCACCTGCATATTCTCCCTCCCAGTGGAAAGCAAACAGTTTTGAATCATCCCAATCCTGAGAAGATTCCTGAGTCCTGCGCCAATCAACGGGTACAGATACCGGACGCCCGCCTTCAAGATAAGCATAGACTTCATCAGGCAGACCAGCTCCTATACCTACTGAGTGTATATCATCCGCCGAAACAGTCACACTGGTATCTATAAAGCTGATAATCTTCTGCTTTGCTGTGAAGAACACAAGATCCAGAATGATTTCATCTTCAGTTTCGGAGAAGATATAGTTTTTCAAGGTTACCGCTTTTCCGGCTTCATCCCACACATTTACAGTAACGTTCTCCGCCATACTGAATGCACCAGCGAGCTTTGTACTCTCACTTCCTGCCGCATCCAGATTTGTTCCTTGGATATCTGCCTTATTCACTGTGATACGAGCGGTGTAATCTTTGTTGTATTCTGCAAAAGTATCTGTGGTACGCCAGGTCATTACCGCGTTATCGATCCTCCATGTGTTGGTGATCTTAACAGTTGTGCTTTCCATCTTCGGAAGAACTCTGCTGCCGGCCGGTGCCTCTTCGAATGTTACATTGATTTCGTTCACGACCGGACGATAATATGCCACCACGGCAGTCCCGGCTTTAAACGCCGACGCCTGAATGGTTCTGTCAGTTTTTCCGTCCCCCCACTTCACAAATTCCATGTTCAGCTGATCAGGAGCAGTCACTGTCTCCAGACCTGTCAGATCAAAACTCAGCGTTTCTATATCTGTGTTCAGATTCTGATCCACAGTCTTGATCGCAGCAAATCCGTCGATAGATGCTCCGCCGTCATAATCCATAGGCTGTACTTTTATTTCAAAGAGCACTCGCTGATTTGCAAAGGAAACGTTCAGGGTTTCATAATTGGAGATCCTATAGTTATCGAAATAAATGCTGGGCTTCAGTTCTTCGGCAATACTCATCCCCGCCGGGAGGTCAATGCTGAATTCGCCGATATACGCATAATTTGCCGCATCGTAGCGCCAATAAACCGGATTTTCGATTCCCCCAAAGTGTTCATCTGTCCACAATGCATTTTTCGGGAGAACTGTTCCACCATTGAACGTGATGTTCATTTCAGTAATGATCCAGTTATAAACCGGAACAAACTTCGCGCTCACACCGGAATGGTTCTCAATTGTGGTTGTGGCACTGTACGGATCAAAATCCCAGCCGAAGCAGTCGATATACTGATCCTCAGGGATTCTCTCTCCAAGTTCTGAATTCTCATCCGTATATTTATAAGCTTCCCAGCGCTTGAAACGGAATTCCTGACCTTCAATTCCCGGATCTTTCCATTCCAGCGTGTGTTTGCTTCCGATTGTAAGCGGTACCGAATTATACGAATAATCCCCAGCTTCGCTGTCCCATGCTCCAGGTACAACCATAATCGATGAATTTTTGAACTTGATGCTGATCTGTACCGGATCCAGTTTTGTGCCGTCATGTGCAGCAACCACATTCAGTGTGAAGACGCCGTTTGTAGAATACTTTTCAATCATATCGTAAAGATTGAAAGGTTCTGAGAAGGCATGAACCGAGTGATCTTTGCCTGAAGTAAACTGATAATAGAACGCCTCACCCGTATCGATATCATATTGATCAGAAGGAACAAGACTGACTGTTTCATCAACATCAATCTCAACCGGTTCTGCATCCGGTGTCACAACTCTGCTGCTGTAGTGAGAATCCGTGATCTGAAGTGCAACTGCAGACGGTTCCATTCTGGCGTAATCAGCCATAATGACAGGCTGCGTATCCGTCGCGTAGAGATCATCGTAGCTTCTCAGCCAGGCGTGTGTGACCTCAGGATAGTGGTTCGCAATGATACGTGAAACGTTGAATGCCATAGTACCGAGAATTTCCTGATCGTACTGATCATAATCTTCACCGGCAAAGCACAGCAGCGGGAACAGCAGAGATTTGAAACATTTTTCGAGTTCTTTGAACTCTGCATCCGTCAGATAATCCTTGATCGAATGGTATCCCTTTGCCTGATCCTTCTCCGAAACGTCTTTGAGCAAGTTCCAAATGTTATCGATTTCTTTTTCGAGGTCGTCGATGTCGTCTTTATCAATATTGCCATACAGACGGAGTTTGTCCGGGAGCGTGTCCATGCGGTCCATGAGGCTGGCAAAGCAGTCCATCAGTCCGTCAGTATCTTCCTTGGATTTTCCGAAAATCAGACCTGCCACGGACTGTGCTGCCTGCTGGAAGGTACGACCATTCGCAACTGCGTATTCGGCGAAATATCTGCGCGGTGCGTTTTTATAATAATCATCAACCAGTTTGCCATCCAGCTGATACTTGAACGCATACTCCTGCATCTTTTTAAAGAAGAACTCGATGAAGTGTTCCGTCGTACCGATCTCATCCTCGTGCGGGGTTCCCGCAGTCTGAGCGATCATATCCTCCAGACCAATACCGCCGAGGATATAGTTGACTGTTCCCTGATGGTAATAATCATCAAATAAGATATCCTGGTTGACTGCCGTCAGCTGCTCGAGCATCTTCTTTTTCTGAGCCCCATACCCCTGATGTATAGTGTCTTCTACATCCCACGGCACATTGTCTTCGGGAATATTATTTTTTACAGGGATCTTGTTTTCATCGTCGTGATCTGTCGGATTAGCGCTGATCTCGGTGCTTCCTGGAACGTAATGATCCACACCATAGCGGATAAAGCCCATTTCGGTTGTCCCGACCCACGGCACGATGTCGTTATTGTTAACAACATTATGAATGCAGTTATAGTTGTTGCCATCGACCTTTGCACTTGCAACACCGCCCTTCGGAGCTTCAATCGGATACGCAAAAGTATGTGTTCCAAGGTTGTCATAAGTGTCGATGATACGCTTTGCTGTCAGATTCGCGGTAGCTCCGGCACGGGAATAACCCGAAACCCAGAAAATTGTATCCTCATCGCTTCCGTCAATATCTCTCCTGGCAAGATAGTCCTTCAGCTCTGCCATGATCATGTCTGCAGCTAACGACCAGCCTTCCGCTTCGCCGTTTTTACCAAGGGTCATGTTGGAAATCCACTCAGCCTCATAGCCCATGCCGCGCACGCCGATAATGACAAGCTTCTTTCTGGTGTCATTGAAGAACATTTCCTTGGAGGCAATGCCTACACCGATGCTGCCGGAATTCGGCTTCTGGATATTGAAGTCATTGACGAATATATTCACATCCTTGCAGCCGATATCGCTGACAAACTGACGGAAGTTCTGTGATTTATCCAGATAATCACTGGTCAGGCCGCCATCATGGTCTTCTTTTCCATATTCATTGGAATAGCCGGCTGCCCCAGCCAGACACATGGACAATGTCGCAAGCTGCGGGCTGTAGGTATTGGTGTCAACTGTGAAGAAACCGTCGGAATAGTAGAAAACATTTTCAATATCCGCATTTTCGTCCGGGAAAGACGGATAGCTCACAACACCTTCAATCAGAGGAAGACCTGTTCCATTGTAATTATCTGTAAGGGCTGCTGTGCGGTTCCCGTAACCCGGTTCAAAAGCCACCGATCCGATCCTTTCAGGTTTTACACCGTCAACGATCTTCAGCCAGCGGTCACTCCATTTACTGTTCCAGCCAATGTGCTTACCATCCTCATTGTCATAACTGAAATGCTGGATGTCATAGGTTCCCTGATCACGTGAAATGTGATTGACACCGCTATATACATAATTTGAGCTGAGTCGGACATGAACATCCGCACCCGGAGCAGTGGAAGGGATCAGGTAAGCATGAACATCATAAGCATCTGATGACAGATACAGGTTATCATTTGCCAGGCCATTCGATGCATTGCCGCGAACGATCAAAGGTCCGGTAATATTCAGATTACAGTACCGGTAAACATAGATTCCGCCGCCTGCGCCGCCGGTTTCCCAAGCCAGATTCTTAACGATCGAACAGCTGTCGATCGTGTTGTCATCACGGTCAAGGATGTAGTCGTCACCACGGTTATAGATACCGCCGCCAAGCTGATCGCATTTATTGCGGAAGATGTTGCAGTTGCGGACTGTCATTTTTTCCTCGTTGAGATAAATTCCGCCGCCATGAGTTTTGTCGTCAGTGTTGGTTGCGATGTTGCCGAAGATATTGACACCTTCGATCAGCTCATTCTGGTTATCGCAGTAGATACCGCCGCCGCCGTCTTCAGCATCAAAGCAGCAGTTATAGTAAACGCATTATATAAATGCACTTTGGTTTAAACTTGTGTTATCATTAATGCGGGGGTGCTAATATGCATGTTCGCAAGTTCAAATCAGATAAAGATGCCCTTTTAAAAGAAGGCCAGGCCATCGTTTCT
>JAFUHD010000177.1 GCA_017469025.1 Clostridia bacterium | reverse complement strand
TGTGTGACAATTCGGCCAGAGCGCCAAAGGAATGCCATTCCCTGTTACAGTTCAAGGATCGCTTCGCCATCGCGTTTTGCCTCGTCAGCTGCCTGTACGTGCAGCGCCCGCGTCCTGGCATGCGCAGCAACTTCATCGATTACGGTCATCACGGTACATTCTATCCGGCTGCCTTCAGTATAATCCGCCTCACAGACAAAATCCACGCGTCCTTCACGCAGCAGCCGGTCTGCAGTTTCACGGTCATGACTCCAGACTGCAATTGAATGTCCACCGCTGGATTTAACCAGCCGCATGCAGGGAACATCCGTAAACCCGTCTCCAATATAGATCATATTTGTAAATGGAACACGGCGGCGGTCCTTGGGCATATATGCATTGATCTGCCGGTCCTCCGTCACGTCCAGAATTCCCTTGTTGATTCTGAAGACAAACTGCGTCTTACTGGTGTAATTGACCGCCATGGCAGGCCATACAGGAACGCCATCCTCATCATATACAAAGGAGCCTGCATATATTTCCTTAAACTCGCCTGCAATCTGCGTTCCTTCGATGATTTCTTTAAGCCCGGATGAAAGAATATAATGCTCCGGCTCAAGACCGGACTGTCTGGCATAAGCATTTATGCGTTCAAACCAGGTATCAACGCCGTCATACAGCTTGACACCGGCTCCCATCGCAACCAGCGTATCACGGGTCAGAAGCACTTTTCCCCTTGCTTTCCTTATCATGGTATACATGTAGGACAGAATATGATCCATCTGATTGCGTACAGTTTCCCGTCCGCATTCAGCCCAGAATTCAGATGCCTCTATGCCAAGTTCCGGAATGAATCCATATTCCTGCATGTCCTTTGGTGACAGCGTATGATCAAAATCATATAGAATCGCAAGAATTGGTTTTTGATCCATTGAAAAAGTGCCTCCTCTCTATTTCCAAAAAAATCCAGTCCGGCGTCAAATACATGAATGACAGATGCCCATTTCATCATCCGGCAACTGGTTACAGCCTTTCAGCATCTGCATTTTCCGGAACAGTTACTTCTACTATTTCTCCCAGATTCATTTTACATCCATCCAAAGCGCCTTTCAACCCTTTTCCATCTGCTTTTTCCACATGATAATATAATGCAATTATATGCAAATTTGCATAAAGAAAATGCATGTGCTATAATAGCACCGCGTTTTCAAGGAAACGTATAATATAGTTTTTAGAAAGGAGGTTTCTCCGTTTCATGAAAATAAGACCACTTATTGCGACAGCAGCTGCATTTCTGCTCCTTCTGCCCAATCCGGTCATGTCACAGAATCTTGGTCCCGTCAGAAGCTACATGGATCTTGTTCAGGCAACAGATCTCGCTGAAGAAGGGGACACTGTTCTGGTATATGGAAAAGTTCAAGCGGATGAAACCAGCCCTTTGACATCCAGTTCTCACATACACATAACCTCAGCCCCTGAACAAGAGGCCAGTGTTGCCGGTCTTCATCTGGTGGATGCCAAACTGACATTCTCCAACATCGATCTGGTTGACTCTTTGATCATTGAAGGAACATCCAATGTAATGCTTTCTTCAAATGTCAATGTATATGGCGGAGAACGGGCTGCGATTGATTTCAGCGGAAATGGTGAACTGATTGTAGACCAGTCGTGTTCGATAACCGCATCTGATGGACATGAAGGTATTTCTATTGCCCATGATGGTGGAAACCTTTATGCTGCACTGGAGGGCACCGTAACAGGCGGCGATGGGATTGTCGGTGGTGCCGGCCTTACAGTTTGCCCGCTTCAGAATGACGGACTTCTTTTGGTTGGTGGCAATATCATTGGTGGAAATGGAGAAGACATTGGTGGAAACGCTGTTAATCTTTACGATATCAGCGGAAATGCCTACATCTCCATCACCGGAGTTATGCAGGGTGGAGACGGCGTGATCGGTGGCGACGGACTGCAGATCATCTCCCCTCAGGATACATCAAACATCGGCATTCTTGGATACGTTGAAGGCGGCCATGGTGATGATTACGGCGGAAATGCCTTATTTGTCATGAATGCTGTCGGACAGAGTGCTGTCACTTTGTCCGGTGCTTTAATCGGAGGCAATACCGCCTCTGAGGAAAGCGAGCCTGGACAGTCCATTCTTCTTGTCGGAAACGGTGCGATAAACCACATGTACAGCAATGGCTGCCTTCTGGAAGACGGACAGATACTGCCAGAATTCCATGAAATTGAATCTCTGGCAGAAACCCAGCCCGGGACGGATGCATCTGAATTCTCCCCAGAAACAATGCCTGGAACAACAACAGCTGCATTGCCGCCGGAAACACTGCCTGAGACCGATACACCTGCGTTGCCGACAGAAACACTGCCTGCAACCAATACAGCTGCGTTACCGGACGAAACGCTTCCTGTGACCGATACAGCTGTGTTACCGGAAGAAACAATGCCTGTGACCGATATAGCTGCATTGCCGGCAGACACAACGTCTGAGACAGAGACAGATGTATTGTTATCGGAAACAATGCCTGTGACCGATGTCGCTGCATTGCCGGCACAGACAACATCTGAGACAGATGCTTTATCACCAGAAACAATGTCTGAGACATCTGAAGCCGTTGCAGCTTCGAACGATGAAGGCTTGACAGAAATCCCTTCAGAGACTGCCTCAGCAGATACTGATGAAGTTCTTCAGACAGCTGAAATTGAAGCTGTACCTGCCCTTCCAACAGAAGCGGTTTCCCAGATGACTGCCGATGCTGATAACAGCGCCGCTCAAGTGGAATCCGGCAGCGTTTCCATCATGGAGCCTGCACCTTCCGATTCTTCTGCACATGTTGAAGAGGCTCAGGATATTCCTGCATCTGCTCCTGTAACATCTGCCATTACGACACTTCTGATTGGTGATGCTGTTGCTGACAATGAATCAGATCCATCAGACGAAGGTGAAGTCGCTACGCCGGCTGAATCCTATCATGAATCAGTGTCTGAACCGGCGCCTGAATCATCTCAAGAATCGTCTGCTTCAGAATAATCCGTAATCTGAAATGATGATTAATCGGTTCTTTATCGGTTAAGTCCATCATCATTTCTGTACGCTTCACATTAAACAAAAACGCTGACATTGTCAGCGTTTTTTATCATTATTTAGATTGCGTTCGACCATTTTCATATCTGTTCTTACAAACTGTCATTTTCGCCTTCGATGATTGGAATATAAATGGTTTCACCATAATAGGTATATCCCTGTTGACGTGCTGATTCCTCTACCGTTCCAACCTTGCCAGCTTCCTCCAAAGCTGCCTTCAGACGGATGTTTTCCGCCTCAGCTATCAGATAATCATGTTTTGCTTTCTCGACTTCATCATGATAATCCGGGAGCATTAAAATGGCGATCAGTTCTATCAGGATGCTGATCGAGAGGACAACCGCAAGGATACGGAACGGATAAATCAGCTGCTGTCTGACTGGTTTTGCAGCATTCTGCCTTTTCACGCCTGCAGTTCTCCGGACGCTGCTATTCCAGCTTCCGGCCAGTTTGATTCCATACTCCATTATATTCTCTCCCGTCAATCTTTTAAAAAACTGCTGTCAGCATAAAGAACCGGCCGTACAGGATATCCTTTCTTTTCCAGAATACGCGCCTTATAATCGACCATTTCTTTAGGTACACCCATTTCCCCTGCAATCCGGTCAAGCGGCAATCCCTGCTGAATCAGTTCAAGTACATCTTCATCAGAAAGCAGCATTTCTGCTGCAAACATGTTTGCCTCATATTCACAGACATCATTATTCCCGTACAGAGAAAGATCAATGAAATCAGACGCTTCAGCCAGCTCAGCATGAAGACAGGCATGCCCCATCTCGTGTGCCAGAATAACCCTCTGCAGATGATCTGGAAGGTCAGCATTTACCATGATGCAGGAAACCTCAAAGCGCCGGATGAAGAAGCCTTTGCAGGCACCGGGAGCCTGTCCCATTGAATGGTACCGTATGACAATCCCGAGTTCCCCGCATATCTCATCCAGGTTTAGACCTGCATACTTGTTTTTTAATGCATCCGCCTGTTCTGCAATCGTTTCTGCCGACATATCAGACCCTCTGTCGAGCTGCTGCTTCCTCTTTGCAGGTCAGGTAAGCTGACATCAGGGCCTCAAAGAACTGGTCCTTGAGCACTTGCGGTGTCTCGCCACCCGCAAGAAAAGCGGTATTGCGTTCAAGCAGCGTATTCATTTCAGCAGCCATTTCCTCACCGTACAGACTGCCAGCCTCCCGGATTTTCCGTTCGGCAGCGCTGCCGAATCCAGGATCATCTATTGAGTCATTTGTAAGATACAGCGTTGTAACGCCAAGTGCTTCAGCCAATTTGTCGATCTTCTTCATTCTCGGTATCATACGGCCGCATTCATAATCCGTAAAAGAGCGCACGGTTACGCCGATCAGCTCCGCCAGCTCGGACTGACTCATTCCTGTACGCTTCCGTGCTGCTTTCAGCTTCTCTGCAAAACGGTCCATCAAACCCCTCCGTATTTCTCTTTGCCAGATACAAACAGTTATGCTATCATATGTCCGGCACCGGTGCAATACAGCACCACAGCAGACAGCCGTATTATATGCCGTGCAATACAGGCTGTCAAGACATTCATGGAAGTTTTAATCAAAGAAACTTCTATTTTATGTCCGATAGAAGGAAGTTTCGATGGAAGTTTTATGACGCCCCATAAAATGTACCTTTCTGTTTTCCGGTCTTTTCCAGTACATTTCATTTTCGAAAGGAGCGCACTTATGTTCAATTCCTTCAGTTATTACACCCCGACAAAGGTACTTTTCGGAACAGATACCGAGAAGCAGACCGGACAGTACGTGAACGCATTCGGCGGTACACGCGTTCTTATTCTCTACGGCAGCAACCGTATAGCACGCAGTGGCCTGCTGAGCACCATCAAAACCTCTTTATCTGAAGCGGGCATTTTGAGCGTAGAGTTGGGCGGTGTCATACCAAATCCCCACCTCAGCCTTGTAAGGGAAGCCATTGACATCGGCAAAGCCAACCGTATTGATTTCGTCCTTGCTGTTGGAGGGGGAAGCGTCATAGATACCGCAAAGGCTGTTGCCTATGGTTTGGCAGAAGACATGGATGTCTGGGAACTGTATGAGCATAAACGCACAGCGAAGGCCTGTCTTCCTGTCGGCACGGTGCTGACGATTGCAGCAGCGGGCTCTGAAATGAGCAACAGCTCAGTTATCACAAATGAGGTTACAAAAGAAAAACGATCCTACAATGATGATTTATCCCGCCCAAAGTTTGCTATTATGAATCCTATCCTGACACTCGGGCTTCCAGACTGGCAGACTATGAGTGGCTGTGCCGATATGATGATGCACACAATGGAACGCTATTTCTCAAACAACGGTCATCTTGAACTGACAGACGAACTGTCAGAAGGACTGCTGCGCACTGTCATGAAAAATGCCCTGATTCTTCATGAACATCCAGATAATCTTGATGCGCGTGCCGAGGTAATGTGGGCAAGTTCCCTGGCGCATAACAATCTCACCGGATGCGGAAATGACGGCGGAGATTTCTGTTCGCATCTGCTTGAACATGAACTTGGCGGCTTCTTTGATGTCACACACGGTGCCGGACTTACTGCTATCTGGGGCAGCTGGGCACGTTACGTTTACAAGAACTGCCTTGACCGGTTTGTTCGTTATGCAGAAAACGTCATGGGGATCGCACCACAACCCAGTCCAGAAACAACAGCCTTGCTTGGCATATAAGCCATGGAGATCTTTTATCATGCCATCGGTATGCCGGTATCTCTGGCAGAACTTGGTCTTCATCCCTCTGAACAGGAAATCCTTGACATGGCTGCCAGCTGTGCACGCGCTTGCGGCGGACACAAGGGTTCTGCCAGGGTTCTGTATGAAAACGATTTTGCCGCAATTTACAGGAAAGCGCTGTAAGCATTATCAGGAGCCATCCGGCACCTGTCCTTCATCTTGCCTTAAAGAAAATGGTCCAGCACTTCGTGCTGTTTTGTCAAATAATGACATTTGCGATTGATGCGCCGCCGAAAGCACGACTATGTCAAAAAGAAGCCATGACGGGCTTCTTTTTTGATACCACTAAGATCATAAGCACCGTAATGCCTAATTCCCGGTTATCATCCGGGATACAGAAAAAGGACACGAAACCATATTGTTTCGTGTCCATATTTACCGTTTGGGTTTTTGACAGTAAACTTTTGCAGCTAATTTTTTGACAGCCTGAGACCATCGCGTCAGGGCAACTGCTTTAACAGTCTCTCAGATAAGGAGAAAGGAAATTCCGGATACCCATGGAAACCGGACTGTCAGTCTGCGTCTTGCCGAGGTTCTCCTTGAGCGTAGTCAGATTTCCCGTCATATACGAAAGTGGATACAACAGGAACATATAATCAGAATCTGCCTGTACGGTTTCAAGAAGTGCATGCATATCGGTCAGGAGTCTGTCAAGGGTATTCTTGGTAAGTGTATTGATTCTGAGCAGTCTGAGGAAATTATCATGATAATACGTCGTCTGGCGGCTTGGCAGCGGTGAAAAGTCCTCCATGATTCGTGCCCCACGATACTGATCTCCGGGTGATTTTTCAATGAAAAGCTCGCTCATAACCGGCAGAAAATAATTAAGCAGTCCTCGCGGCGCAGTGGTCAGATCCTCGGCAAACGGATGTACGGCAACAAAGAATTTCTGACGCTGTGCAACAAGTTCATACAGTTCGCTCCCCCATGCTGCAGAGAAAGGCTGCTCTATCATGACAACTTCTGCACTCGCTTCACGGCAGCGTCTTACAACTGCGGCAGCAGGTTCGAATCCGCACCGCATCACACCGGGTTCCCTTCCTTTCAATGCAATGGAAAATGCGCGTACGATATCACAGCTGTTCGGGCCGGTAATAATCAGAGGAATGTGATTCAGAAATGCACCATACAGGCATGCGGCCAGTCCGTCAAGTGCATACTGGGCAACACCAGCTTCCAGGAGTGCAATTTCAATGCTGACCAAAACATCTGACCAGGAATGATTTTCCATCAACTCCCCGTTCTGCCACGGCATTTCCTCGAAGAATCCGGGTTCCATAATCGGAGAAAGCAGCTGTGTCCCCATCGGCATCATCTCTAAAGGCTGACGGGTTTCAGCTTCCAGAATCTGGCCTTCAAGGTCTTTCAGTTTTTCCTTGCATGATGCGGTTTCCTCTTGGAGATGACTGAGTTCCGCCTGCTGCGTGTCGATAACCTGCTGGCATTCAGCCCGCTGCGCATTCAGTTCATTGAGATGCGCTTCAGCAGTATTTACTTTTTCCTGATTGTCACTTGTCCATTTTTCTGTAATGGCCGCTTCATAGCTTTCCCGAAGTGCAGGTGTGCTCCTGATCAGCTGTGCAACCTCATCGCTGCCAAGGGTAATATCGTTTATATACTTTGCCCCATTGGATACAAAACGGTCTGCCAGCTGCTGTGCTTCCTCACGGCTGCATTCACATACCTTGGCAATACGGTCGATGACATCCGGCGTAGGGATAGATTCAATAAAATCCCTGACCATCTTTAAGTCCGAACGCTGGAAACCGTGTTCCTTGAGTGAAGGCCACAAAACATTTGCCAGCATAATGGACTTCACAATATCCATGTTTTCACGTGTACTTGCTGTTCCGACAGAAGCCGGCAAATCTATATAACGATAATAGCTGATGCCCTCCAGTGTGATAATATCACTGGCCAGAATCCGGTAAACCGGCAGACTCTGAATGTTCTGATTCAGAAACAGTTTTCCATCCCGTTCAGTCAACTGACTGAACGTAAGATAAACACCCTCATATTCCGATCCATTATAAAAAGCATAGAGCAGCCGGTCCGGCGCATACTGCTGTTCAATACCATCCCGGAGACTTTCAGTCAGATCCAAAATGGATTTGACACCATTTTGTACTATTATTTCTACCGGTTCCATCCACTCGTGGAAGGAACAGAGAAAATACTGTTTTATTGGATTGTTCAGATTAGGTATATTTTTCCAGTCCCAGACGCCAAGATAGCCAGGATCAGAAGGGCCGTCTTTACGGAAAAGCCGGAACAGTTGCGGCGCATCCGGATGGTATTCATCCAGAATTTCACCCTTTTCGTTAACATCCGCGAGTCGAAGAAGACGGTCCATGCCGCGATCGTCTATATATGGCCGGCAGATGGACATAAATGAAAGTCCCTGTGCAGGTGAATACGTTTTCGGTTCATTCGGTTCCTGTGTATCCGGAGACACAATCTGTTCAGGATGCGCTGCTGACTTTTCCAGCTCTTCTTCTTTTTGCCGAAGCGCTTCTTCCTTCTGCTGAAGGGCTTCTTCCTTTTCACTCAGCTGAGCTTTGACTTCATTCAGCTGCTGTTTGGTCTCATTGAGTGACTGCTGCAAAGAAGACTTGCTGTTCTCGGTCTGCAACAGCTGACTCTTAATCTTTGACAGTTCTCTCCGGTTTTCTTCAAGAGACTGTTTGACTTCCCTGTTTTCTTTTTCTGTATCAGCCACTCTGGCTTCATATTCAGATGAAAGCTCATCCATCCACTTTTCAAATGCCTTCTGGTTTTCCAGAAGCCATTCTTTGGGGATATCAGAAGGTTCAACCGTTTCACTGCTGCCAGCCAGCTTGACTGTATAAGCCATCAGCTGAATATAGCCGTCCGGCATTTTCTGATCGGCCAGGCGGAAATACAGGTCAACATGATCCCGGAAAACATACTTAAGAAGCGCAAACGTCATCGCCTCGTCTGCGTTTTTTCCATTTTTGATCATATAGTTTCTGGTTTCACCGGTCATCTGAATATTGTAAACGATCCAGAGCTCCAGAAAATCACGGATTACCTCTACATTTTTCTGATAGTTCACCACAAATGAAACAAGACTCGCATCTGAAAGCTGATCGGGTTTAAACCCAGGTTTTACAGGTTCTATCTTTTTCTTGTTCGCCTTCAGCATCCGGCGCAGAAGTTTGGGTGACAATGCCTTAGCAAAAAATGTCAGTTCCTTTTCATTTAACTGTGCTATATAACTCATATCGTTCTCCGTATTTTCCTGAATCATTGTCTGTCTTTTGTCAGCGAAACAGCCAGTATTAAGTCTGCTTCTGCTTTTTTAAGCCTTTGTGATCACAGATCAAAAGGCAAGCTGCAACTGCCTGCAATTTTTATTTATAATTTTGAGATCACGTGGGGATGTCTTCATATCAAGCAGTTCCCGCTATTCTCTGTCGCATACTTTCTGACTGTGATACAGGTGTACGCTGAAGTACACCTGTATCACTACAGTCCCATCAGGCTATATGCTGCTGTCCGGGAACTAAAATATATCTGCCATTTCAACCAGGAAAACATGACTAAGACTGCAGAAACAGCAGCCTGATCATTTATTTTTATTATTCGTCATGATGGAATCCTGCCGGTCCATACTCATGACTTTTGAAAAGATATAACCGTTTTTTCTAAAAACACATGACCAGACAGTTATCTTACAGATGCTGTCTGGGTCAGCAAAGAAATTTTAAAAACTAATGGACTCTAAACTGTAAACCAAAGATTTATTGCTTAACGATTTTTGCAAGATTCGGGCTGATAAATCCTGTTGTACCATCACGCATCTCAATTTCATACCAGCCGTTTTCAGCAATTGACAGAAGCGGGAACAGTGAATTTTCAGAAAGAACTCCGACGCGTTCAGAACTAGAATCCGGTGTCTTCCGGACATTAATCTTGCCTTCTTTATGAGTCCTTACATATTGTCCTTCCGTTGTTTCCACGGTGACACTTGCAGTTTCTGACAGTGCACTCTCTTCAGTAACGGTCTCTTCTGGTTTTACAGGCGCCTCGGCTGCAAACACATTGTTCAGATACAGTGCCAGTTCATCCTGGCTGGCAGCTTCTTCATAGAAATTCAGGATTCCATACTGCGGAACCTCGAGAAAAGCATCATTTACATACAGACCCGCGCCTGAGATAAAAGGAAAGGCAATGCCATTCATTCCATTTACATTAATCTGAACAGCAGATACATCTGCATATTCGCCAAGCGCTTCCTCCAGCGTGTTATAACCGCAGACCAGAAATTCCACGCTGTGATAAGGTTCAGACCGTTCATAAAAACAGATTGCATTCTTGTTGTTGGTAACGGTTTTGCCATCAAAGCCTTCAGGCAGGAAATACCTGACACCATACTCTGTCAGATCCAGCATTTCACCATTGCCCTCGGAAGAAGCATCAAACGTGAAGACGTATACGTTGTTCTCAGCAGCTGCAGTTCCGAAAATACAAAGCATCAGCATCAGGCAGATCAGTATTTTTTTCATAATTTCCTCCATTTATACCAATTTGTGACTAAAAATATAAAGAAATAATAAAACAACCGTTTTTAACGGGAATTACAATAATGCTTTCTCCCGCAACTCAAAAAACACATCTGCCCAAAACGGCAAAGATGCGGCTTTATGATGCCTGACAGAACAGGCTTTGATTCATCTTAGGAATGGAAACTTTCTTTGTATGTTTGCCTCATGTGAAGCGGTTCTCGTCCGGAGCTTCTCATTTCTTAACCTTGCAGTTCATCTGACAGAGAGCCTGATATCGGATTCCTGTCAAAAGAAGATGACCGTATGAATTTTGTATGGTCAGTGATGTTCTTTCTGCCTCTCCATTATAATCGGTGAAAGATAAAAAAACAATGGAATTACCGCATAATTTTTCTTTATGGCGGCTGTCATGACAATTCCGTACTGTTTACAAGCCGGCGGCGTTCAACCTCATCCACAATCGTCACACCAGCGTCAAAAAGGACTTCCATGTACTGCCGGATAAGCACGGGATCCGTCTCAAGCTCCGGATACTCGCCGACAGCTTCATAACAGATTTTTTCAACAAGTTCATAAAACAGGCATGCTGCATCAAAGTCATCATAGATTCCAAAGTCGCCAAGTGCAATTTCTATTGCATCTTTCGCATCAAGTTCATCATAAATCAGGCTGACATCATCCTCCGCAAGCCGGATTCCATATTTTTTTGCGATGTGTATTCCGGATCCCAGTGCCTGACTTCCAAGGATTAACAGCCTTTCTCCGGATGTGAGCGTCTTTCCCTCAACTGCATTCAGCCACTCATCCGCAAAAACATGAAAGAACCCTCGGTCATCCAGAAAAAAGCGAAGATGCGGCTCATCAATAAAGCCAAGTACAAGCATTTTGCCTATGGCTATTCCTGCCAGTTCTGCCGTTCTTTTTTCCACCATGGTCTGCTCACCTCTGCAAAACCTTATCTGCCGTTCATCCTGTCCTGTACTTTCTGCTTCATCGTCTTCATATTGCAGGAGAGTCTGAATTATACCATACCTTTACAGGAAAGACTATTTCAAATCCAGTCGACTTTCAGTAGATTTTCCAGACTTATTGGTATGATTTATATCTGTTTTATGATTCTTCCCCTATGTATTTTTTCAAAATGACCGTTCAATCTGCTGTTTTTTGTTTTTGTTGCTAAAAACTTAAAGAAAAATTTATTCATTACCCTTTTTCATTTTCCACTTGATAGATTTGCAACATGTTGCTATAATCTGAACCTAACAGTCCTTTTGTGCGTCCTGCATCTTCAAGTCCGAATCATCTGATTCACAATGATGATGCAGCTCTGCCGGCGGTTCCCGGTTCACTTCTCTGTCAGACTGAAAACCGTTATGAGCAGTCACTGCACACGATTATTTATTATTGACGCTTTTGCGTCTTAGAGCATTACATATCCGAAAGGAGATACGCAGATCCTTTTCTGGAACGGATCTGTACAAGAGTACATGAGAAACCGTAAACGTATCATCAATCCTGGCGATCAGTTTGGCAAACTGACCGTACTCGAACCGGCTGGCGACAATTCCTGGCTCTGTCAATGTGAATGTGGAAAGAAGAAAGAGCTTTCTTTCCGCAGTCTGGTCTATCAGAATGTCCGTTCCTGCGGCTGTCTGAGAGGCCGGAAAGAAAAACTCGTAATCGAGCCTGGAATGCGCTTCGGCATGCTGACCATTGTTGAAAAAGGCGAACGCATTAACCGGAATTTGGTCTGGATCTGCAAATGCGACTGCGGCAAAGTCAAAGAGATTTACCAGTCAAATCTGCAGAATGGTAAAACACGTTCCTGCGGATGCAGCCAGTACATTCGTCCGGTCCTTTCGGAAGAAGAAAAGGCTGCAAAGCGCAGAAAGGCCCGTCGTGCACTCGGACTCCCGGAAGAAGATTAAGTACAGTAGTTTTCCTCTGACAATTGTCAGGGGATTTTTTCTGTCAACACAAATAGATCTTTCATCAGCCCATTATCCGTCATAGCGGACTTTGGGAACAGATCATATGACATATACTGCCGCCGTACCCCGTGACAGTTCATCCAAGTGTTTTCTGATTATATTTGAACAGTGCTGCATTAATCTCATAAATGTTGTAGTTGCGATGCTGGACAAAGTACGAGATGATCAGATCGCCTCTGTCGGATGGCGAAAAGGTGTATCCTGCCCTGGAGAGCAGATCAAGCATGTCATTCATATCAAGCTCAAGTGCGATCGCAAAGGCAAGTGCGGTCTGTTTCTTGGGCACATACTCCCTGTGGCAGCGGATATAGGAAAACAGCTTCCGGTCAATATTCGCTTTCTTGTAAACCGACACATCATCCATCCCGCTCATATCAATGAGTTTGAAAAGCCGTTCCTGAAAAGTATCCTCATCTGTATTGAGAAATGCATCAAGATCCATTTCGATGCTGTCATCCGCTACAGTCAGTGCCGGCTTCTCTTTCGGTTTTGGCATTGCCGGATAAGGCATATAACATGCATCAGCTTCAGGTCTCTGTGGTACCCTTCTGCGCCTACGGCTAATCTGCGGTTCACTCACATTGCCGTGAAGGCTTTCAAGATCAAAGCTGTATTCGATGTTTTCCATGCCATCGACGGCATTGTCGTCGATATAGGCCTCAATCTCGCCCATTCGACTTTCAGAAAGCGTAAATGCCCTTCTGTCAAATACCACAAGGGTTACATTCATTTCATGAGTTTCAAGAAAATGTTCTATCTCAGACAGTGCAATATCTAGTGCAACGCCTTTCGGATAGCCATATACACCTGCTGCCATCAGCGGGAACGCAACAGATGTACATCCAAGTCTATCTGCAATTTTCAGAGCATTCGCATAGCAGGAACGCAAAATCTGCAGTTCGCCATGATCTCCCCCGGACCACTCTGTACCAACTGCATGCAGAATATAACTGGCGTTCAGACCAAATGCCGGCGTTACCCGGACATCTCCCGGACGGATTTTTCCGATTTTCCGCCGCTCCGCAAGAAGTACATCCTTTCCTGCTGCCATATAAATTGCGCTGTCCGTACCTCCTCCAATAACCGGATCCGGATTGGCTGTATTTACAATGGCATCCGCGCTGACCTTTGTAATATCCTGTCTGATAATCTGAAACGGCATTTGGTGCGCCTCCTCTTTCTTTCGTTCATGCTGCATCAACCTGGTGTTTAACGTTCCGGTACAATATTATCCGTCTGCCTGTTTCCTGCGGAACAATTTCAGGAAAAGACAATGTTTTATCTGCATAGAGTTTTCGTGCAATACAGAAAATGCCCGACACGGGCATTTTCTGTATTGCTTCATACAACGCATACGTCAAAACGGATAAAGGATCAGATGAAAACGGTTTCAAAGAATACGGCAGCCGGCCTGTCATATAAACGCCAGAGCTGCTGACAACATTTGTTTATTGTCGGAGCAAGGGACAATTGCATCGTAAATCCTGGTGCCTTTTGAAATGAACAGGCTGGCATTGCGGATATATTCCCGCTCTCTGCTTCCTGACAAACCGGCTCTTTGTATCAGGGAAACACACGCAGGCACCGGCACTTGCCTGTAATGATTGAAGGTTTCATCGATATTTACTCGAAAACATATCATGAAGGTAATTCCCTGTCAAGTTATCGCAGACATGTTCAATTTCGACAGTGCAAGGCACGAGACCGGGATCTGCCGAATTATTTAACAGGCCGGCATGTAGCACTGCCTGTTGTAAATGTTCTGTCTGGCTTAAAGCAGACTGCTTCATTGAAATGGTTGCAGTCCTCCTCATTATTGCCTATAATCTCATTCAACATTGTCAGAAAGGCGGAAAGTACAACAACATGTCAAATACAAAGAATCCTTTATCCGCGCAGTATGATCTGGAAACGGATCTGGCTGTTATCGGCTGTGGTTTTGCCGGATGCATGGCTGCAATTGCAGCAGCACGGTCAGGCATCCGGACCCTGGCTGTCGAAGAGGCTGGTTATCCCGGCGGTTCCATGACCGGAATGGGAACCGGCCCCATGATGACATTCCATGCCGGAAAAACACAGGTAATCCGCGGTCTGGCAGAGGAACTGGTGCAGCGGCTCACTGCACGCGGCTACTCTCCCGGGCATACGATTGATGCAACCGGATTCACATACAGTGTAACACCGTTTTCATCTGAAGGGCTGAAAGTCATTCTTGAGGAGATGATGCTGGAATCCGGCGTGCGGCTGTTGTA
Source organism: Clostridia bacterium (assembly GCA_017469025.1). Taxonomy (GTDB): domain Bacteria; phylum Bacillota; class Clostridia; order Christensenellales; family Aristaeellaceae; genus Ventricola. The sequence goes on along the minus strand of JAFUHD010000177.1, from coordinate 5,007 downwards.
CCATACCAGCATTATCGGATGCGAGATACTAAACGGACAGTTAACAAACCTGACTGCTTTCTCCTGTGGACAACAGTTTCCCATCCATGCAGTGCTTTATCTGGATGCAACAGGTGACGGCGATCTGCTCAGTATGGCCGGTATTCCAACTGTTAGTGGCAGAGATGGTGACCACGCTAATCAGCCGATGACAATGAATTTCCGTGTCAGCGGTGTGGACACGGAACGAATTCGTTCTGTAATGCAGGAAAAGCCTGAGCTCTTCCCCTGTTTGCTGCCAAAAGCCGGGATTGAACGTGATGCGGTCCGTCTGTCTGTTTCCGGCTTCACACCACTGATCCGGCAGGCTGTAGCAAATGGTGAACTGGATATCGACCGTGATCTTGTGCTCTGCTTTGAAACCAACACAAAAAACGAATATATCATCAACATGTCACGAATCAATGGTGAAAACCCGCTGGATCCAGAATCACTGACCCGTGCGGAAATAGAGGGCCGGCGCCAGGCATGGACGATTCTTCGCTTTCTTAAGGCACATGTTCCCGGGTTTGAAAATGCTGAAATGCTGTTTACGGGACCCAATGTCGGCATACGCTCTTCACGTCGCCTTGCCGGACTCTATACCCTGACAGCGGATGATCTCCTCTCAAACCGGATGTTTGATGACCGGATTGCCATCTTTGGGTATCCAATTGATATTCATTCGCCTGACGGCAGCGGTCTCGTTTCACGTTTTCTCGAGTGGGGACATGTTTACAGCATTCCTTACCGTTGTCTGCTTAACAATACCTGCCGGAATGTACTTACCGCAGGCCGGAATATTTCCTGCACGTTTGAAGCACAGGCCAGTACAAGGCTCTCCCCCTGCTGCGCCGCCATCGGCCAGGCGGCCGGAACTGCTGCGGCACTGGCCATCTCAGGAAAATGTCTTCCGGACCAGATCGATGTATCTGAACTTCAGGCAAACCTGATCTCAAACGGTGCTTACCTGGATGATGCTGTCTATCCGGATGAGCACTGCAGCAGACAGCACTGAGCAGGTTTCCTGCCATTGTGACACATACCACACTGCACATATTCAACAAGCGGGCTTTTGCCCGCCTGTTTTATTTTCGGCAGGCATCCACAAAATGTTCAAATATAAGCCTGCACTTTTCGTCTTTCCGGTAAGCAAATTCCGGATGAAACTGCACTGCCCACAAAAAATGTGCCTGAGGATCATACACTGCCTCAATCAGTCCATCCGGCGCATATGCCATGGCTACCAGACCGGGCGCAAGTGTTTTGACGGCCTGATGATGATAGCTGTTTACCTCCATATGTGCGCCGCAGCATTCATAAAGCGGTGTTCCCTTTATGATATCGATTCCGTGAACAGGCTGATCATAAGGCGGTCTCCCGTGATGATTGACTTTAGACGGATACTGCAAAGGAATATCCTGGTAAAGCGTCCCGCCCATCAATACATTGATCAGCTGAATTCCGCGGCATATTCCGAGCATGGGTTTATCCAGCGTTCTTGCAGCCTTAAAAACTGCCGTTTCAAGGCTGTCACGTTCCTTTGATGTTTTCCCGCACGCATCTATTGGTTTTTCACCATAGAGTGCCGGAGATACATCATGACCGCCTGTCAGAAGAAAACCATCGAAGGTCTCTGCTGCCAGACAGATATCCTCTTGTGTCATATGCAGCGGCAGCATGAGCGGAATGCCGCCGGCTTCAGAAATGCCGGACATATAGCCCGGAAGCATCCAGTAAGATGCCCGTTCCTCATCAATCAGCGGAATCAGGCCGATAACAGGCTTCATGAAACGTTCCCTCCATGCTTTTTGATGTTTGGCTGATTATACCATCCGTGTCATGCCGGATCAAGGGTGTAATTTGCGATAATGAATTTTATCGGAATGATAAATTCACATTTATTTTAGAGTGCTCCAGAATTTCAACGTTCAATTTTTGATTCTTGAATTTTACCGATGCCAAAATTGCATTTTTCCTCTTTTAAGTATTGCTTTTTTCAGATTTGTTCTGTATAATCCCGGTATCAAACGTTTTGCTGGAGGAATAACAATGAAAAAACAGATTTCTGTCGTACTTGCGCTTCTGATGCTTCTCTGTCTCAGTGTCGCGCTTGCCGAATCCAAGGTATATACCATCGTTACAGATACCGCCTTCCGTCCGTTTGAATATGCGGATGAAACCGGTACCATGGTCGGTATTGACGTAGATATTCTGGCTGCAGTTGCAGCAGATCAGGGATTTGAATATACCCTCACTGCGCTCGGCTGGGATGCTTCCATTGCAGCCTGCCAGGCAGGACAGGCTGACGGCATGATCGCCGGTGCTTCCATCACAGACGCGCGGAAAGAGAACGGCTGGATTTTCTCAGATGGCTACTACAGTGCCACCCAGTCCATGGCTGTAGCCGCCGGATCCAAGATTTCCGGATTTGCTGATCTCTCCGGCAAGGCCGTCGCTGTCAAAATCGGTACCCAGAGCGCCGAATATGCTGAGAGCCTCAAAGATACCTACAATTTCACCGTAACTTATCTTGAGAGTTCTCCGGATGTCTATCAGGCTGTCATCGGCGGACAGGCTGCTGCCTGCTTTGACGATACACCCATTATGGCGGATTATATCAAATCCAACGGTGTTCCGCTTCAGCTGGTCGATGGCACAGCCAATGAAGGCGCCGAGTACGGTTTTGCAGTGTTCTCCGCAGATAAGCAGGAACTGGTAGACAAATTCAATGCAGGACTTGCCAGCATCAAAGCCAATGGAACATATGATGAAATTCTGAAGAAGTATCTCGGCGAATAACCATCTCGTGATTTCCGAAGGCACTTGAAAAAAGTGCCTTCTTTCTTTAAAACGCTTTCTTCAAAACGGAAGCATTCCGGTAAAAGGGAGGTCTCGTCAATTGGGAAAGATTCTATCTGTCTATGGTCCGCTGCTTTTGACAGCGATGGGACAGACGCTGCTCCTGGCTCTGTACGGATTGTTCTTTGCATGCATCATTGGCATGATCGTCGGTATTATGAGCGTTCTCAAAAACAGGGCATGCCGCATCTTCGCCCTGATTTTTGTCAACCTGATTCGCGGTGTTCCCATGATTGTACTGGCCTATTTCATCTACTTTGGCATTCCGTATTTCTGGAACACGGTCCTTCAGATCGGCGGACTGACACTCTCTGCTCTCCAGGCCGGAACCATCTGTCTGGCACTCAACTGCGGTGCCTACATGGCTGAAATCATAAGGGCAGGCATCGAAGCAGTGGACGTCGGACAAATGGAAGCCGCCCGTTCCCTGGGTCTTCCCTACTGGCGGTCCATGCATCGTGTTGTACTGCCGCAGGCAATTCGTACCATGATTCCAAGTATCATCAATCAGTTTATTATCACGCTAAAGGATACCTCAATTCTGTCCGTCATCGGATTCCCGGAACTGGTCAATACGGCAAAGAATGTGGTCTCAAAGACATTTATGTCCTTTCAGACCTGGGCAATTGTTGCATTCATGTATCTTGTTGTGATTCTGATTCTCCAGCAGGCAGCAAAGTTGATTGAAAGGAGGCTCAAACGTGGACGGCGAAGCTTATAAAAAAGTAAAAATCAGCGTACAGCATCTGAAAAAGAACTATGGTCCGCTTGAAGTCATCCGGGATGTTTCTGTGGATGTTCTTGAAGGTGAAGTCGTCTGCATCATCGGGCCGAGCGGCAGTGGCAAATCAACATTTCTCCGCTGTCTCAACCAGTTGGAGGAACGCACATCCGGAACTATCTGGATCAATGGACAGAATATTACCAGTCATACTGTCAATATCAATATGGTGCGCCGGGAAATCGGCATGGTTTTCCAGCATTTCAACCTTTTCAATAATATGAATGTTCTGCGGAATCTCATGCTTGCGCCGGTCGATCTCAAAATTGCGACGAAGGATGACGCCAGACAGACCGCGCTCAGAATGCTTGAGCGGGTTGGTCTTTCTGACAAAGCAGACGCTTATCCGGACCAGCTGTCCGGAGGACAAAAGCAGCGTGTTGCCATTGCCCGAGCATTGTGTATGAAGCCGCAGATCATGCTCTTTGATGAACCCACCTCCGCGTTGGATCCGGAGATGGTCGGTGAGGTTCTTCAGGTTATGCGTGAACTTGCTGCAGACGGGATGACCATGGTAGTGGTTACCCATGAAATGCGGTTTGCACATGAGGTAGCCGACCGTGTACTGTTTATGGATGATGGACAGTTTCTTGAGGAGGGTGATCCGGAAACCATCTTTGGGAATCCACAGAATCCCCGTCTTCAGGATTTTCTCAAAAAAGTACTGTAACCGACAAAAGCCGCTCCCTGTGGAGCGGCTTTTTTTGCCTCGAAAAGTTATGCAACAATATCCCCATTGAGTCTTGCGACACTGAAAACAAGACTGCGGCAGTATACCTCTCCGTCGCGCATGGAAAGGAATGGTTCTGCACCAGGAATGTCTGTTTCAAACGTCCTTGGAATCTCTTCCCCCATACGTGTGCGGACGCCCTGCTCATACCAGAACAGTTCAAGATTATTGGCATAACCACCGCCACGAATGAGCTGCCAGTCATTTTCTGTTCTGATCAGATGCGCACGCTGTGTCGGATAGGAATCACATTCCGCCTCAACAGCCCCATACAGCCGGAAATGTTCCGGATCGCATATACTGACAATGACAAGTCCGGCGCGCTTTGCAGCCTCTATTTCGCTGTCCAGAAATCCGTCCGTCATATCGCGTCCAATCAGAAGCTCCGCTAGCTTTGCCTCTGTAAGGCACTCTGACTGAACGAGCAGCAGATAATCCACAAGCTTTGTGTATTCATTGCCAATGTGGGACAGTGTCTCCGTTCTGATTCGCTGACGGTCTCTTGTAACACTTGAAGCGCCCTGCATAAACAGATCAATGTCACGTCCGAGCGTTCTGTTGAATCTCATCCTCACGCCTCCCAGCATGGCCGGTCCGGTTCAAAAGATTTGATAAC
>JAFUHD010000176.1 GCA_017469025.1 Clostridia bacterium | reverse complement strand
CATGGCCCCATACTGGTGCATGTTTTCCTTTTCAGTATCAGAAAAGTCCGCCACAAGTTCCAGATGCAGACGAATCATTTCCCCGGGTTCATATGGCAGTCTTTCTCCATACAGTTCTTCCAGATCCTTCCTGTTGCGGTCATACAGGGCTCCAGGGAACTCGCCCAGGAGCAGTGTCTCTTCCGGTGTCAGACTTCCGTTTTTTTCAAGCTTTTCCCGTAGTGCTTTCTGACTCGCTTCAAGGTCAAATTCCGGCAGTTCAATCCCGTTTTCTTCCAAAAACGCCTGTGCGCTTTCCCGCAAACCGGAAGCCTGGATCATTTCATAGGTGATCCTCGCTCTTCTTGAATCCGTCTCGGTAAATGACAGTTTGCTGTCGAGATCCTTTTTCCAGTCTTCTCTTTCATCCCTGGTATTTGTCATATGCTCTGACATAGTCTGTAACTCCCTTTCATGATCATCTTTGTTTTTCTGTACCTGTTTTTCTTTTCGCATCCGCTCATAAGCACGATACTCACGCATGGCAAGTGCATGTTCTGAAGCAGAGTCTCCGCCGTGAATCTCATCCTCATAGGGCAGGTTTGAAGACACGGTAGCGACAGACACCCCAAGTTCTTCCGCGATCTCTTTCAAACTCATTCCCTGACGCCTCAACGCCTTTGCATCACTGGATATTGACGTACTAAGCGCACCCGTCGTGATGAGCATTTTAGTTGCTTTGCTCCGGGTAATATTGAAATGGACCGCCGTGTCATTCACGGACCGGGAATCCTCTCTTTTCAGCCTGTACTTTGCATTTGGATCTACGGCCTTCCGTGTAGATTCAAAGTAAGCAGCAACCTGTTTCATCAATTCCCAGTCTGCATCTGAAATTGCCATCTTGTTCCGCTTTGCACCTCCTCACACCATCATAAAGGTCTAAACCTTTTCACGTTTCAGCAGTTTCCTGTATTATAAAATGTCATGCTGCTTCTGTCAAAAGAAAAAGAAAAATAATCACGTTTCGGCAGTTTTGTTTCGCGCTGAATCCGGGTCAAACACAAAATATACAGGAGATGGCTGTGGCATATTGCGAGGCGGTGGGGCTTAATTCAGTCGTCAGAAGATCAAAGATGTCCCGGTCAGCTTATGGTTTTCTGACGACTGAATTGAGTAGGCTTTAGTATATGGATTTCCATAAAATATCAAGAAGAATTGACAAATCTTAACGAAGCGTGTCGTATAACACTGCTTCGAAAGAGGCATGACGAAGAGTTACTCACGCTTGGCGGCTGTTCCTACACTGACCGGAAGGAGGTGCAGGTGTTGCCGATTACTTTTACGTTTCATATCGGGCCGTTCACTGTGACTATCAGAGTCCGGAAGACCTCGAGAAAAACGTCAAAGGATCGCAGCAAAAAAACAACCGCCACTCCGCTAAAGTGACGGTTTGTTTTGTGGTCCTTTGACTACATCGCAATCATTAACTGAGGAGCAGCCGTTGAGCTTTGCTCTTCGTCTTTTATTATAGTGAATTTTAAGAGATTGTCAAGTGCATCAGCAGCTGCTGGCGCATTATTTGTTGACAGCTGGAACTGGAGATGCTGCTGATCATTTCTGAGGGGTCGCTCAAGGATTATGAGAAAGTGAAACCGAAGGCATTTGCCAGGGAGCATATCTGGTGCAACCGGAAAAGGTATGATAACAGCTCACAATTTTATCGGGACTATGGAAGTGACTGTGCTAAGCGAATCAGTGCCATTTGGGAATACAAAAAGTGCCCAAGGCTCTCACAAGAAAGATGAGCTTTACCTGATAGATATCCTCAAGTCACAGACCCTTCTTGAAGCAGGGGGCCGTGACTAATGCATCCGTTCACCTGATATTATACGTGGTCTGTGGGAATACTAAAGTTCTGTTTTACTCCCAGCGTTTTTTAAAACTGACAGAGATCATGTCAAATTGACATGAAAATGGACGTTCCATTATAATAACTCTGTTAACTGTCGAATGCTCTTTCTGATGCTGAAAGGATGTGAGTGCCGCCAAACACCGGCGGCTTTATATGGGTCATACTGAACAGGAAATGAGATATCTGGAACTGCTGCGTGACCGGTATGGGACGATCAGTGCGGCAAGCGCAGAGGTAGCCCATCTGCGTGCTGTACTGCAGCTGCCAAAGGGAACGGAGCACTTTCTGTCTGATCTTCATGGGGAACATAATGCGTTTCTGCATATGCTGCATAACGCCAGCGGCGTCATTAAACTCAAAATTCAGGACCTGTATGGCTATCTGCTTCCGAAACATGAACAGGATATGCTGGCAACCCTGATCTATTATCCGAGCGAAAAACTGGCGCTGCTCAAAAAGCAGGGACTGGTGGATGAAGAATGGTATCGTCTGACCATTTATCGCCTGATTCAGGTTGCCCGCATGTGTGCAGTCAAGTATACCAGGACCCGTGTGCGTGCAGCAATGCCGAGAGATCTCGGTTCCCTCATAGAAGAGATGCTGTATACAGATGGTTCCCAGGAGAAGGATGGATATTATCAGGGAGCCATGCAGTCGATTCTGGACACAGGCATGGGGGATGCAGTCATCATTGGACTCTCGGAACTGATCCAGACACTTGCAATAGACCGTCTCCATATAATTGGTGACATTTTTGACCGTGGCCCACGGGCAGATCTCATCCTGGATGCACTTGAAAATTTCCACCAGGTAGATGTTCAGTGGGGGAATCATGACATTGTATGGATGGGTGCTGCAGCACTCAGCGAAGCCTGCATCTGGCAGGTTATTGTGACGTCAGTCAAGTATTCCAATCTGAAGTCGCTGGAGGTTGGCTATGGTATCTCCCTGAGACCGCTTCTCATGCTTGCACAGACCTGTTATGCGGATGATCCGTGCACGGCATTTCTTCCCAAGGAAAGCGGAGAAACGGATGAGGAAGATGCCATGGAAGTGGCCAGAATGCACAAGGCTGCAGCGGTCCTGCAATACAAATTCGAAGGCCAGCTGCTGGCACGTCATCCGGAATATGGCATGGAATCCCGCCGTCTTCTGCATCACATTGATTTTGACAGACAGACTGTTGAACTGGACGGCAGGATATATCCGATGCGGAGCTGTCATTTTCCGACGATAGACCCGGCTGATCCGTATGCGCTCTCCGAACTTGAACAGGAGGTGGCGGACCGGATGATGCTTGAGTTTGCTCATTCAGCCAAGCTTCAGCGGCACATTCAGTTCCTGTTCAGCGCCGGCAGCATGTATCTGTGCTGCAACGGGAATCTGCTGTATCACGGATGCATTCCGATTGATGAGGATGGCCAGTTTGCAGCCATTCCTGTCGAAAACGCGCTGGAAACCAGGGGACGTGCCGGTATAGATGCTGCAGAGCGTCTGGCCAGGCAGGGATATTTTGCACGGCTTGGAAGCCGGGAACGTCAGACCGGTCAGGATTTTCTGTGGTATCTGGGATGCGGGCCGAACAGCCCGCTGTTTGGCAAGGACCGGATGACCACCTTTGAACGCTATTTCATAGAGGACAAAGAGACGCATGTTGAGCACAAGAACAGATATTATGATCTGCAGGATGATGAGTCGACGGCGATCCGGATTCTTCGTGAGTTCGGTCTGTCGGACAGCGGCTTCATAATTAACGGACATGTACCTGTCAAGGTGCGTAAGGGAGAAAGCCCGATTAAGGCAGGCGGAAAACTGCTGGTGATTGATGGAGGTATGTCCAGAGCCTATCAGCCGGTAACGGGAATTGCGGGTTATACGCTTATTTTCAATTCTCACGTACTGAATCTGGTTGCCCATCAGCCGTTTGTCTCAAAGGCTGCAGCGATCTCTGATGAACAGGATATTCACTCAAGACACAGTGTTGTCAAGCTGTTTGAACATCGTCTCCTGATCTCTGACACGGATGAAGGACGCGTCATTGAAGGCCGCATCAAGGATCTGATGCAGCTGATTGAAGCGTATCGAAGAGGTGAACTCAAAGAGCTCAGGAACTGAAATGAATCATCCGCGGTGTGCCGGTCTTAAGGTGCCGGCCAAACGCAGATGCTGTGACGTCAAAAAACAAACATGTACGATATGAGGAGGAATCTCCATTGAAAATCATGAGTGCATCGGATATCCATGGTTCAGCAGAATGCTGTCGTCAGATGCTGGAAGCATTTGACCGCGAGCAGGCAGACCGCCTGCTTCTGCTCGGTGATCTTCTCTACCATGGTCCGCGGAATGATCTCCCCGAAACATATGCGCCCAAGACAGTCATAGAACTGCTTAACGAACGCAGGGACAGAATCTTCTGTGTCCGGGGAAACTGTGATACAGAAGTTGACCAGATGGTTCTGTCATTTCCAATCATGGCGGATTACTGCCTGATGCCGTATGGAGACCGCATGATCTTTGTCACGCACGGCCATCATCATAACATGGACAATTGTCCGGCGCTGCAGCCGGGGGATATACTGCTGCATGGCCATACACATGTCCCTGCATGGATTCCATTTGAGGAGAAGTTTTATCTGAATCCGGGCTCCGTTTCCATTCCCAAAGGGAACAGCCTGCGCAGCTATATGATGCTGACGGAGAAAGGCTTTGAATGGAAAACGCTTAATGGAACAGTTTTCCATTCACTTTCTGCAGATGAGCTGTTTTTAAAGTGAACTGCAGACGGACCTGACCGAAGAAGCGGGCATATTCAGAAATACCGGCAAACTGGACAAAGCATCCCTGATTCATGGAAAACCTAACCAATGCAGTCAGTATGCCGGCGACAACATGGTTTAATCCGGATGATGCATTCTGTACCATCCGGATACCAAAACCAGCTTTCAAAAAGATAAACGCAGTCAGACAAGACTGCGTAACGGAAAACAGGATTCTGTATTAAGAGCCGCTGCACACATTCAGCATCGGGGTGGATTTTAATTGGAGTGCTTCATTCAAGTCTCGGGCAGTGTATTTGATCTGCCTGCGAAGTATCCTTCCGCCCGGTTTATACAGACAGCTCTATGGAAAAACGCACTCTATCTCCAGGTGTTTCGGCGCAGCCCAAAAAACACAGGATTTTCTGCTTTTGCAGGAGATCCTGTGTTTTGATATTGTCAGGCGGTAATAGAAACAATATGAGTGGCTTTTATACCTTGCCTGTCTGCTTCCAGCAGAATCGTGTAGGTATCCTCAATCAGTTCACAGCAGTCAGGATCAAGGCCTGCATGTCTTGCCATTGCAAGGATGACGGGAATTTTGAGAGAATTGCTGCTGACGGCAATCACCTGTTCAAAAAGTCCAGGGTAGTGTTTTTGAATGAAAACCTCTTTGGCACTTGTTTCATAGGAGAATGTCGAAGTGGTGAGGACGTAACATCTGGCACCGTTATCAAGGAGTTTCCGTGCATATTCGCGTGCAGCCGGTACTGGACGGCACAGATGGTATCCATTTTCAGGATTGGCAATGCAGTAATCGAGCCAGGCATCGTTCGTAAGACCGATGCCCAGCCGGTCACCATCTGGAAAGACGGGAACGCTGAGCGTCCCGTCTACATCAAAAAAAGCAAGTTTTGTCATCCGCTTACTCCATTGCCAGTACCAGGAACTGCTAAGGAGCGAGGTGTATGTGGCTGCCATTCAGTTCGACAGGTGTGTCATTTGTCAGAAGCACTTAAGCAGGGATTTTGGGCAGT
>JAFUHD010000175.1 GCA_017469025.1 Clostridia bacterium | reverse complement strand
TATTGTAATATTTGTCAACAATTAATTTTTATTAATAGAGTGCCGCAGATAGGCCTATCGTCTGGGTTCTTGAGTCTGTTGATAGGAAAAAGAAATGTCAGGAAATATTGATGCAGTTAACAATCTACCCGGGAATTCAAGTTAATATGAATTTTATCTAAGCAACATATCAGATGGCTTGTGGGAACGATTGTGAAAGCATAGGGCATTTCACTCAAAGATAATCTATTTAAAAGCAATTATTTTCAGACTGAAACAGAAATGAGGTTGGATAACGGACCTACACAGAGGTAGAACAGACGGTGATGCATGGCCGTCTTCTGTATCAGTTGCATCAGTTGAATATCATTGAACATTTGGACATAAAAAGTTCGCCACATCCGAGGCGAACTTTTTAGGACTTGGGTTTTATGGGAGAACTTTGAACATTCCAGAAAGTATCTTACAACGTAAGTCAGATACATCGATGGCGGAACAATCCCATTTTGGTATACGCTATATCTTGTTTATTGCAATTGTCCAGAATAAGTACCGTTTACACATAGAGGGATTGCGATCAATTTGCAACCACTGACAGGAGGTGATTCCTGCATGACTCGAAGGCTGATGGATGGATGTAGTCAATAGAAGGTTTCTCAAAAACTTCGTCAGTGTATTTCAAAAGGATGATCTTGGACATTATGAAAGTGCAGATGGCACTGGAATTCATTGCTGGTTTTCATTCTGTGTCTGATTCCACTGCCGGCCAAATCCACGGCTGTCCTGTTCCCGCTCACCAAAGGGCATGTTCTGGCCAGGATCACTGCCCTGCATCCGGCCGAAGCCGCCGGTGGTGGCATTAAGTGTCATGACAGCGGTCTGCGTCGTATCGCCTGAGGAGATGATATAGCTTTCATTTTCGGTAAACTGTTCACTGTAGATGACTGCATTATTAAAGGTTCCTTCTGTATCAAATGAAAGAAGGAGTGTACCCGCTTCTGTCGAAACACTCAGGCTGCCGCTGCTGATGTTCACCATGGTGCCGGGAACAGCTGGATTGCTCACGCCCTGGGACATACCGGAAACGCCGAGGCCGATCAGCGTTCCGCCTGTCATGGTAAAGGAACCGTCATAGTCAAGTGCTGCATTCATGCTGTTGGAAGCGCCGCGTACATAAACTTCGCCACCGCTCATTACGATATCGCCGTTAACATCTATACCATCGCCGTCTGAAATGACGGTAATCGTACCACCTGTAATCGTCAGAGTGCCGCTGGAGGTGGAGAGCATTCCAAAGTTCATACCGCCGCCCCGCCGGAAATCACGGTTTGCATCAAACATATTTCCATTCTGCTGCATATCTGTTGTGGCCCTAGGAGCGGAGCTTTCCGGTATGAATGTATCATCCGGCACTTCAGGCGGCGTTCCATTGTCATTCTCCAGAGGGACGGGCGGCTCAAAACCATCTGGAAAATTCGGCATTTCTCCCTCAGGCATTATACCGGATGGCATTTCGGCAGGATCGGACGCAGTTTCTGTTTTTTCAGCCCCTGCACCGTTGATGCCGTCGTCAAATGCATAAAGGGAGATATTGCCGCCGTCCAGATGAAGCTCGGCAGCTTCAAGACCTTCGTAAGAGTAAAGGATATTGATAATACCATCTGAAACAGTCAGTGACTGATCTGCATGAATGGCATCATCTCCGGTTGAGAGGGTCAGAACACCGCCTTCAATCTCAATGCTGCCATTGGAATGAATGGCGTCATCCTGTGCGTCAATGGTAATACTGCCGGCCAGAATCTGAATCATGGTTTCTGCTTTCAAACCTTTCAGAGAAACAGAATCACTTTCTGAATCGGAGGAAACCGTTTCAGTCTGTCCGAATCCGCGGAAAGCAAATTCTTCTTCTGCTGTAAACTCAACGCTTGCAGAACCATTGCCTGTTGTAATATTTATGATGCCGCCGCAGATGGTGAGTATGCCGGAACCTTCATTATCCGTACCGGAGGATTTTACGGCATCTCCGCCGCTTGTCATGATACTAATGGTGCCTCCGCCGATGCACAGGGATTCTTTTCCTGAAAGGCCGTCTTCTTTTGCCGTGACGGTAATTGTACCGGATACGATCCTGAGACTGTCTTTGACAAGAATGCCATCCCGGTATCCGCCGTTTACAATCAGCGTACCGCTTCCGTTTATTGTCAGATCGCAGTTGCTGTAGATCGCTGCGTTGTTTTTCTTGGCGCCTGGTTCATTTTCGCCCTGCGTCATGGTATTGATTGTTCCCTCCACAAGCGTCAGGATGACTTTGTCTGCATTGTCAATATGGAGGGCAGATCCGGAGGAATTGGTTATGCTGACACCATTCAAAAGAAGGTAGACAGTGTCATCATCACTCACGTTAATGGAGACTGAGCCGTTGTCAATGGAGCCGGAAAGTGCGTAAATACCTGGTTCTGTTATGGTAATGCTGTCACCAGTCAGCTGAATCACCTTTGCATCTGCCAGCTCCTGGATGCTGAGATCCTTAAGGGAAAAGAGAGATTCGTCCTGTTCGGCAAGAGCCCCGGACAGAGATATCATAAACAGAGCAAAAGAAAGTATTATCGAAACTATTTTTGAGCACTTCATGGGAATCCTCCTAAGTGGCACTGCTTAAGCCGTCGGTGTGGAACCAATACAGATGTCATTTTTTTGACAAACCAGTCCGTGGACTGGTGTGCAGCTTAAGCGTTTGGTCTTGTAGTGACAGCATCTGCAGGCGATTCATGCAACCCGGTACAGCACACCGGACATGTTTCCTGTGAAGCTGCATTACAAACTCTGGCTGTATCTGCCCCGACAGGCGGGGCAGATATTTTGCGCTTGAATGGTATTTATCTGAACAGGACGATTGGATATGTCCTGGTTTTGTGCAGTGCTGGGGAATGGATGAAAATTAGAGTGTTTCGTGCTGTGAGGCGCGGTGCGTGAGCGCCACGGTCAGATTGCCGTTCCGGCAGCGGATTTCATCCAGGAAAGCTTTTTCTGTATCGGGCTTTGCCATTTGAACCTCATAGGAGAGTTCGAACATGCTGCCCATATTTGTACTTTTGACCCCTTCAAACTGATGTGAACGCGTGTATCTGCTGAAAAGATCATCAAACAGACCGTTGTAATCAAGATCTTCCGGAATGGAGATACGCAGATGGAGGGGCTGGAAGGCATCCGGCATTGGAATGCGGGAGAACAGGATGAGAAGGGCGCAGGCGATCAGGGTGACGATGAATGCATAACCGGTATAGGCCATTCCGGTAGCGAGACCAACGGCCATGGCAAGGAAAATCAGTGTAATGTCCCGCGCGCTTCCCTGTGCAGATCTGAAACGGATCAGGGAAAATGCACCGAGAACAGCGACGCCGGTTCCGACATTGCCATTCACCATGAGGATGACCACCTGGATGATCATGGGCAGAATAATCAGGGAAATGGCAAAATTCCGTGTGCAGGAACCCGTCAGAATGGCGGTTGCTGCAATGATCAGGCCGCACGCTGCAGCGGAGAGCATCAGGAGAATTGCAGTAGCCGGGGTTAATCCCTCAGCCAGATTGAACAAAGCAGTAAACATAGGTCAGGCTCCTTTAATAACATAGTTGTGCTTTCGGCACCGTATCAACAGCAGATGCCATTATTGACTAACCGGCGCTGGTGCTGGGCTTATTTCCTTTCATATTGTGTCAAGGAATATATCAGACGGCCATGCGGAGCGGAAAGCTGGGATGGTTTTGAAGTTCCTGGTAAGCCGTGCCGACTTTGGACAGGCTTACCGGATGAATCCCCAGAGACTCAATGGCACGGATCAGCCAGAGCGGAATAGCCCGTGCTGTTTTGATTTCCATGATCCGTGTGCCTGCAGGAAGCAGCATGGTTCCGGTATCGCCTGAACGAAGATCCATGTCCGTATCCCGTTAGAGGTTTTTCCGGTCTTTTGTGATCCGGAGACTGTCAGGACTTGGTGTCATTTCGGTGTAGGAAATCCGGTCGTAATTGACCATGATGGATGGAATCAGGTGATAGCGCTGCATCATCCAGTCAATTTCCCGAAAGATCTGTCCCTGCTTTTCCGGTTTCTCTCCGTTAAGCAGATAATCCATTGCTTCCTGCGCACCCATTGAGATACGGCGCTTATACACAATCCCGCCGGTTTTCTTCTTGATTTCAAGAAATACGATACCGTTGTCATCCGGTGTGCCGTAACTTCTCAAACGGAGTTTTTCCTTATAATCCGGATGCTGCAGGGAACGTCGGACCAGAAGATGATCTGGTGTATCCAGATAGAGACTGCAGTTTGTGCTTGTCGGATACTGGTCCGGCTTCATGTACGATTCGAGTACGGGCTTGAGCGCTGCTGCCTGGAATGCAGTCATCTGGTATTTCTTTTCATATCTTTCAAAATTTGCAATGAACGGTGCTGCTGTATTGAGAATCGTCATGATTTTGTCCTCCGAATGTGGATATCCCCTTGGGATGAATGCAGTATAGCGCTCAATTGTGGAGGAAATGTGAACTCAGGATGAATGTTTTGAGGCTTTTTTTCGCCTTAATTGTGAAAGATGAATGGATTCCCTGCGGATTTGGACACACTGTATGCCTGCCGCTTGTGCGTGAAAAACGTGACGGAGCGGTATTCGCTATGCTGACATGAAAAAGAGAGATTGTCCTGCATGTGATTGAAAGGGGCGAATGGTAAAGGACATACCTGCATAACAGCAGATCGCTTTATCAGGGCATAAAGGAACTGTCAAAAAGAGTATAAATTAAATTGTAGATTTGTAAGACTGATGACTACGGATTTTCAGTTTTCCATTGATGAAAGACTTATGGGCACACGATCGTGTGATCTGTGTCGTTCTTTTTGCAATTCAGAGCAGAGAAAAACGTTAAAAATGGCTTGTGGCAGTCTTTTTGACTTGAACTTAACCCTGATCAGGGATTATACTGTCATCAGGGAAGACTGTCTGATGCATGAAGGAAGATCAGACACTGCGGTCTTTCGAAAATGCCGTACAGGAGATGGCCCAGCATTTCATGCTGGTTTGTCAAATCATGACAACTGCAATTGATACGGTGCCGAAAGCACGACTATGTCATTAAAGGAGATGGCCCAGCATTTCATGCTGGTTTGCCAAATAATGACAACTGCGATTGATATGGTGCCGAAAGCAAGACTATGTCATTAAAGGAGAGTTGAGTGATTGCGTCCAATCAGACATGATAATCCGGTACTGCAACGAAGGACAGGGATGATGACAGGGAGAATGCCCGATGCGCTGTTCCGCATATGCGGAGCACTGTTTTGGGACTGAAAGCGTAAAAGGACTGAGAAGGAGGATACAGTTTTGAAAGTTCTGCTCATTAACGGTTCACCGAAAGCGAATGGAAATACCGCAATGGCACTCAATGAAATGATTCGTATCTTTGAGGCGGAAGGTGTAGAAACCGAGCTTGTACATGTTGGAAACAAGGATATCCGTGGCTGCATTGCGTGTCACAGCTGCTCAACAAAGGGCAAATGTGTATTTAATGATCTTGTCAATGAGACGGCACCAAAGCTGGAAGCTGCAGATGGTCTCGTCATTGCATCACCGGTATACTATGCATCTGCGAATGCAACCCTGATTGCTTTCATGGACCGTCTGTTCTACAGTACAGGTTTTGACAAGCGGATGAAAGTCGGTGCTGCTGTTGTGGTGGCCCGGCGCGGCGGGACGACAGCTACCTTTGATGAACTCAACAAATATTTTACAATCGCTGAAATGCCGGTAGCGTCAGGCCGCTACTGGAATAATGTGTTTGGTTCTACGCCGGGACAGGCAGAGGCGGATGCCGAAGGACTGCAGAACATGCGGATTCTGGCCAGAAATATGGTCTTCCTGATGCGCGGCATTGCGCTTGCAAAGGCTGAATACGGTCTGCCGGAGCGCGAAACAATTACGTTTACCAATTTTGTGAGATAATGGAGGAACCTTTATGAAAGTATTTGCATGTCAGCATTGTAAGAACAAAGTCGTTTATCTTGAAAAGGCCGTCTGCAATGTACGCTGCTGTGGCGAAGAGATGGTCGAGCTTGTACCGAATACCTCTGATGGCGCGAATGAGAAACATGTGCCGGTGATTACGCGGGACGGACAGACGGTCCGTGTTCAGGTTGGCTCTGTGGCCCATCCGATGCTTGATGCACATTCTATCGAATGGATCGCGCTTGAAACACGTGAGGGGATGCAGCGCAAGCTTTTGAAACCCGGTATGGAGCCGGTTGCGGTGTTTGCACTGACCGAGGGCGATGAACCCGTGGCGGCCTACGAATATTGCAACCTGCATGGTTTCTGGAAAGCGGAAGCATGATGTTTCCGCTGGCACCGGGATGATAATGGCAGGTCAGTAACGATTGTTTAAAGAACAGATTGGAGGCATACAATGGGCATATTTGATACGATCAAGGATCAGGTCAAGGGTGTACTTGACAAGACGGATATCGACGAGAAGATTGTAGCCGGGGCAAAAAATGTCAAGGATCAGGTTAAGGGCGTACTTGACAAGACGGACATCGACGAGAAGATCGTGGCCGGCGCCAAGTCAATCAAGGATACGGTAGATGAGTTCATCAATCCGGATGAGGAAAAGAAAAAACTGAGGGATGAGGCTGACAAGCTTCGCAAGGATGTCGAAAATCTCAAGAATCTCGATGTCGACGCCATGATTCATGGGGGTGCCGAAACCGTCCAGAAGGCAGCAGGTGATCATGTTGAGAAGGCAAAGGCAGATCTCAAGAATGTCGGGGAAAAGCTTGACCAGATGTCGGAAGAACTGCGTGGAAAAGCTCAGGCCGGTATGGATCAGGTAAAGACGGCCGATGAAGAGGTCAGGGAAAAACTTGGAGAAGTGATTGAGGCCGGAAAGAAGAAAGCAGAGGAAACGGTCAAGGAAGCTGCACTTGCCAAGTTCATGGTTGACAACAGCATCGAAGAAAAGGCAAAGGAAATCAAGAAAGAGCGCGATGCTGCTGCTGAGAAGCTGGCAGAAAAGGTTAATGAAGCCAAAACTGCTGCTGCAGAGGAGGCAGATGCGATTCGTGCTGCTGCAGATGAACAGGCCAATGCCATCAAGGAAGCTGCAGCGGAAGCGGCAGAGGCTCAGGCTGAAGCAGCCAGGGCTGCCGTGCAGGATGCGCAGGCTGTCGTGAATGCCAAGGTTGAAGACGCCGTAATCGCAGCGCAGGAGGCTGGCGATGCGGCGGCGGAAAAGGTTCATGAAGCAGCTGCTGCTGCCGGCGAAAAGGTCGCAGAGCAGGCTCAGGCAGTGAAAGATGCTGTAACTGAGGCGGTTAAGGCCAAGGCAGAGGAGACAAAAGAAGCACTGAAGGATGCCGGAGAAGCCGCTGCAGAAAAGGCAGAGGAAGCAGCAAAGGCTGCGGGGGAGAAGATAGCTGAACAGGCTGCTGCGGCAAAGGATGCAGCAGCAGATGCCGCCAAGACTGCGGCGGGCCATGCCGCCAATGCGGCAGCGGATAAACTGCATCAGTTTGGTGAGGGACTGCTTCAGCCGGAAATGGATGACTAATGGAATGAAAAGGACTGTCTGAACAGGCAGTCCTTTTTGCATCGATGGAAACAAACAAGCCGGGCAATGCCCGGCTTGTAACGGTTGGATGAAAATGAAGGGAGAAGGTTACTCCTTGGCAGCTGCCCGTGCACGGGCAGCAAGCTTTTTGCGCATTTCTGTTTCAAGAACGCGCTTGCGCATGCGCAGATGGCTCGGCGTTACCTCAAGCAGTTCATCATCATCGATGAATTCGAGGCACTCTTCGAGCGTCAGTGACTTCATGGATGTCAGTTTCATGGCGGTTTCAGCGCCGGCTGCATTGCGGATGGAGGTCAGATGCTTCTGACGGCATACATTGACATCTATATCACCGGAGCGGGCGTTCTGGCCGACAATCATGCCGCAGTAAACCTGGGTGTTCGGGCCGCAGAACAGTGTACCGCGGTCCTGTGCATAGAACAGACCATACATGACAGCTTCGCCGGTTTCCGTGGAAACCAGAGCACCGACGTTGCGGTGGGGAATATCACCCTTGAACGGCTCATAACGGTCAAAGACGGAACTCATGACACCTTCGCCGCGGGTATCCGTCATAAACTCGCTGCGGTAACCGAAGAGACCACGGGATGGAACAGAGAATTCAAGCCGGACGCGGTCTGTGCCGGCCATATTGTCCATGACACCACGGCGGCGGCCGATCTTCTCAATAACGGCACCTGCATAAGCGGCAGGTACATCGCAGACCATATGCTCGATAGGCTCGAGCAGATTGCCGTTTTCATCCCTGTGGAACAGAACTTCAGGCTTGCTGACCTGGAATTCGTAGCCCTGACGGCGCATGTTTTCGATCAGAACGGAAAGATGCAGTTCGCCACGGCCGCTGACCCGGAAAGCGTCCGGTGTTTCGGTTTCCTCAACACGCAGCGAGACGTCTGTCTGCAGTTCGCGCATGAGCCGCGCGCGCAGGTGACGGGAGGTAACATAGGTACCTTCGCGTCCGGCAAAGGGACTGTCGTTGACAGAAAAGGTCATCTGTACAGTCGGTTCGGTAATTTTGACAAAGGGCAGCGGATCTACGGCGTCGGTCGCACAGATGGTGTCACCGATCATGATATCCTCAACACCGGTGATGGCGACGATTTCACCCATTGACGCGCTCTCAACCGGTGCACGCTTGAGACCGTCAAATGTAAACAGACTGGACAGGCGGAAGTTCTCCGGATGCACATCGCTGCCAAAGGTGGCGCGGGAGTACATCGTGTTGAGCTTCAGTGTGCCGCGGGTGATGCGGCCAATACCGATACGGCCGACGAAGTCGTTGTAGTCAATCGTTGAAATCAGCATCTGGGCAGACCCCTCGGGATCGCCTTTCGGTGCGGGAATGTACTTGAGGATGGTATCAAACAGTGGACGCAGATCAGTGCCGGGCTCGGACAGATCCAGTGTGGCAGTGCCGGTTCTGGCGGATGCATACACAATGGGGGTATCCAGCTGGGATTCATCTGCGTCGAGGTCGATCATCAGGTCAATGGTCTCGCTGACGACTTCGTCACAGCGGGCGTCGGGACGGTCAACCTTGTTGATGACGACGATGACCGGCAGATTGAGCGCCAGCGCATGCTGCAGAACGAAACGGGTCTGTGGCATCGGGCCTTCAAACGAGTCGATGAGCAGCAGAACGCCGTCAACCATCTTGAGCACGCGCTCGACTTCGCCGCCAAAGTCCGCGTGTCCCGGGGTATCGACGACATTGATCTTGACATCGCCGTAATAAACGGACGTATTCTTTGAAAGAATCGTGATGCCGCGTTCTCTTTCGAGTGCATTGCTATCCATCACGCGGTCAGCAATCTGCTGGTTTTCACGGAAAACGCCGCCCTGCTTGAGCATCTCATTGACTAATGTCGTTTTGCCGTGGTCAACGTGAGCGATGATCGCAATGTTACGAATGTTGTCGCGGGATATTTCCATTGGGATTCCTTCTTTCTTCATATCAGCATGATAGGTTATGAGAGTCAGTCGCCGCTGCGGGATGCAGTTTCGGACAGCTCAAGGCCGGAGTTGTTTTCAAGTGCCCAGCGGATGGACCATTCGTTCTCAAACAGGAGAACATCACGGTCATGTGCGTCCTTTGCGGTTGCGCTTGTGCTGGAGAGTTTGAGATCCTCCGGCGCCTTTGGTGTTTTGGTAATCCAGCGTACGAAACGGAAATTCAGCGGATATCTGTGAATTTCCGCATTGTATTCGGTACGGAGCCGATGCTCAAGTACC
Organism: Clostridia bacterium; assembly: GCA_017469025.1. GTDB lineage: Bacteria > Bacillota > Clostridia > Christensenellales > Aristaeellaceae > Ventricola. Next base: position 9,570 of record JAFUHD010000175.1, on the reverse strand, counting down.
TCGAACTGCAGCATACCGACGACACCGACGATGATTTCCTCGAAGCCGATACCCGGACGCTTGAAGGTCTGTATGGCACCTTCCTCGCTCAGCTGCAGGACGCCTTTGACAAACTGTTTGCGCTTCAGACTGTCCACGCTGGTAACCCGTGCAAAAAATTCAGGTGCAAACAGCGGAATGCCGGCATAACGGATATGCGGACCGGTGCACAGCGTGTCACCGAGTGCGAAAATGCCGGGATCAAACAGGCCGATAATATCGCCCGGATAAGCATTTTCAACGGCTTCGCGTTCATCTGCCATGAACTGCTGGGGCTGTTTGAGCTGAATCTGTTTTCCGGAACCGCTGTGCCAGACGGTCATTCCCTTTGTGAACACACCGGAACAGATCCGCATGAAGGCAAGGCGGTCGCGGTGTGCAGGATTCATATTGGCCTGAATCTTGAAGATGAAGCCGCTGAAATCCGGTGAATCCGGAACGATGATTCCCTTGTCACTTTCATGCGGTGCGGGCGGTGTGGAGTACTCAAGGAACCGGGTGAGGAACGGTTCAACACCGAAGTTGGTAATGGCAGAACCGAAGAACATGGGCGTCAGTTCGCCGTTTCTGACCTTCTCAAGGTCAAACTCATCTCCGGCAATGTCGAGCAGCTCGATTTCGTCCAGAAGACGCCTGTAAAGCCTGTCACCGAGCAGATCGGGCAGTTTCGGGTCGTCGAGGGCAACATCCTGCTTTTCAACACGGCTTTTGCCATGATCGCCGCTTTCATAAAGTTCAACCATCTTTGTATCGCGGTGGTAAACACCTTTGAAATCACCGTCGATACCGATCGGCCAGTTGACCGGTACGGCCCGGATGCCGAGCACCTGTTCCATTTCCTCCATCAGGGAAAATGGATCTTTGCTGGCACGGTCCATTTTGTTGACGAATGTGAAAATCGGAATATTCCGAAGACGGCAGACCTTAAACAGCTTTATGGTCTGGGCCTCAACACCCTTGGCAGCGTCAATCAGCATGACAGCGCTGTCTGCAGCAACCAGAACCCTGTAGGTATCCTCAGAAAAGTCCTGGTGGCCCGGTGTATCCAGAATATTGATGTGATAACCGTCGAACTCAAACTGCATGGCGGAGGAGGTTACGGAGATACCGCGCTGCTTCTCAATTTCCATCCAGTCTGAGGTGGCATGTCTGTCTGATTTTCGGGCTTTTACCGATCCGGCAGAGCGGATCTGTCCGGAGTACAGAAGAAGCTTCTCGGTCAGGGTTGTCTTACCTGCGTCAGGATGGGAGATAATGGCAAATGTCCGCCGTCTGGCAGTCTCCTCTCCCAGAATTTCGGATAAATCCGGCATGATAGCCTCCTCAATATTGAATCGCCATACCGCCTGAGACGGATGGCAGGCCGCACCGGTTATTGCCGGTCCGGCTTTTCATGATAGTCATCTTCCAAAGCATTAACTGCGAAAGTATATCACAGATGCCCATCAATGAAAAGAAAAAACTGATTGGACCTGAAAAAATAGATAAGCTTGCTGAATTTTTCGAGAAAGTGTTTTGTCGGAATAGACGAAAGGCGGAAATAAAAAGCAGGAACTGCAGGGCATGCCTGCAGTTCCTGCGGATCGGATATGGCGGGCGCGGAAGAAAAGATCCGGATTACTCGACAGCAGCTTCCGGAATGAAGCCGCGGACTGGTCCACTGTCCAGTTCGGTTTCAATATAAAGCTGTGCCCCATAGCGGGCGAGAATCTGTATGTCTGTCCCGCGCGGCAGGGTGCAGAAGACAGGTGCATCTGCCTCATTCAGGGAGAAGGTCAGCGGAGCTGGATCTTCCACCATGGCGGACAGACGGTTTGAAAAAGACAGTTCTGTCATGCTGTCCATATTCAGCGCGGCGGTTTCAATCCATCCGGTTATGCCGGGTTCATCCGGCGTTCCGGAGGCAACCATGGCCCAGCAGTCACTCTGTCCGAAACAGACATACGGTTTTGAAGGATCAAATGCGTTTTGACCGATTTCAGGATACTGAACGGTGGGACCGGCATACAGGGGAATGGTGACGGTATCTGTCAGCAGAGTCTGCGGCACAGGCGTCAGTTCATCAATGCCGGGTATTGCAGCGGCAGCGCAGGCAGTGCAGAGCATCAGCACACCCGACAGGATTATGGCGAAATGGCGCTTTTTCATGGCTGGCCTCCTTATCATCAATCACAGAACAGCGATGGGATGTGTGCATTATATCATCTCTCCGGCGGGAGGAGCAACTGCAGGTATTTGGATGCAGCTGTGAGAACAGCGCAGGATTTCTGCGAACTGTCCATCGACTGCATCCGGGGAATGATTTCCAATGCCGTATGCCATCGCGCCCATATTTCTCCGGGCGCCTTCTATGATGACCGACTGGAAGTGACTTCTCCCGGGCGAATCAGCCCAGATCTGACCATGGAGCAGCTGAAAGCCTGCAATTCCCGTGTACGCAACGCTGCCATCGGCGCGGCCTTTCAGTATATGCACGTCAACAGCCCTGCCTATTGACGTTTGACAGATGAAAAAAGTGCCGGAGAACAGAATTCAGATTTGGCACGGTTACAAAAAGGCGGTTATTTATCGCGGAGAGGACGCAGTCGACAGAAACATCCAGTATCTGAATGTTGAGCATTATCTCCGGTCACCAGGCGCGTAATCTTCGGCCAGACCATTGAATGATACCCCCTTGGATGATTCAGCTTTCAGACCCGGAAACCAGGCAGATAGAAGGCTGCAGCAACAGCTTCATGCAGAAAAATCCATGCAAAATGAATAATTATTCATAAATACTGAAAAAATATTCATTTTTGGGGTTGCATTCCTAAAGGGCCTGTGGTAGAATGCGCAACGTTAAAAGTTTGAAACATTCAGGGAGGCAATTCAGATGACACCTGTCAAGTATAACCGGGTTCTGCTGGCCTATTCCGGCGGACTGGATACATCGATCATTATTCCGTGGCTGAAAGAGAATTATGGATGCCAGGTTATCTGCTGCGCAGCAGATGTCGGCCAGGGCGAAGAGCTTGAGCCGCTTCATGAGAAGGCAAAGAAGACCGGCGCCGAGAAACTTTACATCGAAGACCTCAAGAAGGAATTCGTGGAGGATTTCATCTGGCCGACACTCAAGGCCGGTGCTGTTTATGAAGGCAAATATCTGCTGGGTACGTCATTTGCACGTCCGCTGATTGCCAAGCGTCTTGTTGAGATTGCCAAGGCAGAAAACTGTGATGCCATTTGTCACGGCTGTACCGGCAAGGGCAACGATCAGGTCCGTTTTGAACTGACGATCAAGGCATTTGCCCCGGATATGCCCATCATTGCGCCATGGCGTGAATGGGAGATCAAGACGCGTGAGGAAGAAGTCGATTACGCAGAGGCACGCGGTATTCCGGTACCGGTCAAGAAAGACCGTCCGTATTCCATGGACCGCAACCTCTGGCACCTGTCCCATGAGGGATGTGATCTTGAGGATCCGGCCAATGAGCCGCCGCGCGACCTGCCGCTGATCTGCGTGCATCCTGAGGATGCGCCGGATACACCGGAAATGGTGACCATTGAGTTTGAAAAGGGCGTTCCGGTTGCTGTAAATGGCGAGCGGATGGATGCAGTTAAAATTCTTGAAACCTGCAATGAAATTGCGGCGCGCAACGGTGTCGGTATTGCTGACATGGTTGAAAACCGTCTGGTCGGCATGAAGTCCCGCGGTGTTTATGAGACGCCTGGCGGAACACTGCTGTATGCAGCCCACAAGAATCTTGAGGAGATTACCGTTGACCGGGATACTGCTCATTACAAGGAGCAGATTGCGCTCAAGTTCGCAGACCTGGTGTACAATGGCCAGTGGTATACACCGCTGCGTGAAGGCCTTTCCGCTTTTGTGGATGTTACACAGCAGTATGTAACCGGCACTGCAAAGCTGAAACTCTACAAAGGCAACTGCATTGGCGCCGGCGTTACCTCTCCATACAGTCTTTACATGGAGAACATTGCCACCTTCGGTGATTCAGGCGAAATGTACAGCCACAAGGATTCAGCCGGGTTCATCAATCTGTACGGCCTGCCGATGAAGGTTACTGCCCTGATGAAGGAGAAGGCAGGTATTTCCCTGCTCTGATTGGCGGAAACTTAAAAAAACTGAAGACAGAAAAGCAGAATGCATGGCATTCTGCTTTTTTAGTCCGTAACAGCTGTATAATATATTTTGGGAATCTTACTTCTGATGCAGTCAGAAGAAAGAATAACTTTTGCAAGGGTGCAGATGAAAGACGAATAACCGGAAAAATGCCCAAAAACAGAGGAATGTTTTGAAAAAACCAGTTGAAATTTCAATGATGATGGGACATAATGAACTGGAATATCAGAGGATGCATATGCATCAAAACGGTCTATTTATGCGCATGTGAATGTGCCGGCATTTGAAACGGAGAAAATTATGAAACAGATTATGTTCACATTTGACGCGTTGGAGTCTCTTGAAAATAAATTGCAGCAGATTCATCAGGTATATCATAGTGGAAATCACAGCGCTGCGCTGTTTCATATTCTGACGAAAGAGGTTGATGAACAATACGTATCGGATATACTGGAAATGATATACCGCATTATTCCGGAGGCGCAGATTGCCGGATGTACGTCTAATGGGCATATTGTGGACGGGGATTTCTGCGGCAGCGTTACGGCAGCCAGCTGCATGCTGTTTGAGTATACGGATACAAGAATAGAAGTCTTACAGTTTCCGCTGCATTCAGACGGGCTGCAGGCGGCGGATGAACTGCTGGAAGCCCTGAAAAGCCGGCCGTGGGTAAAGGGGATTGAGCTTCTGGCAACCATTCGCGGTATGTCCATGACCAGAATGTGCGAAAGGCTGTCTGATGCGGAGCCGGAGCTGCATATCTTTGGAGGCGGCGCGCTTTCTGCTGAACTGGACAGTGATGCTGCCATGGTATTTTCATATGTTCCGATGAGAAAAGGCGTTGTCTTTACGCTTTATGGCGGTCCGGAGCTGCATATTGCCACCTCGTGTGTGACTGGATGGCAGCCGCTGGGGTCCAGATTTACAGTGACGGATTCAGACGGGTATTATCTGAAGATGCTCAATGACAGGCCCGCATTTGAGATGTACAGCAAATATCTGAATATCGGGAATGATGAAAACTTCTTTTCAAACACGCGGGAGTTTCCCCTGTTTTACCGTTACCATGGGATAGACATTCTGAGAGCTCCGATTGCAAGCAATCCGGATGGGTCACTGACCATGACATCGGACGTGGAAAAAGGCGTGACCGTGAGGCTTTCCTATGGAGACCCGTGGGCAATTCTTGAGGCCGCCTGGGATGAGGGAAAACACCTGCTGTCTTTTTCTCCGGATGCCATTCTGGTCTTTTCATGTGCCGGCCGCAGAACATTCTGGGGGAATAAAGAGGTCGGCAGTGAAACGGAAGTGTATCAGAGTGTGGCACCGACCTTTGGTTTCTATACATCCGGTGAATTCCTGCGGACCGGGAAATGGGTGAACCAGCATAATGTGACGCAGGTGATTGTTGCCATGCGTGAGGGGGACATTGCATCCGCCGGGGACGGAGAAGTCATCCTGAAACGGCACCGGCAGGACGGAAAGGCTTCCATGATCAGCAGGCTTGCGACATTCATCAAGGTCACAACAGATGAGCTGGAGGAGGCAAACCGGAAGCTGAGTGAACTCGCGGTTGTGGATACGCTGACCGGAGTTGGAAACAAAAATGCGTATTTTGAAAAAATACGTGAGCTGGATGAACATATTGGTCTGGGAACAGCTGACTTCTGTGTTGCGATCTTTGATATGAACGGACTTAAGGTGCTTAATGATTCTCTTGGACATGAATGCGGAGACAAAGCACTCATGTTTATCGCCGGCAGGCTGATACAGGTCTTTGGACGGGATAATCTGTTCCGTATCGGTGGAGATGAATTCATGGGAATACTGAAAGGGGTCTCCGATTTTGATATGAAGGAACTGTTCCTGAGGCTGGATAAAGCGATGGAAGGCGGAAAGATCTGCGGGACGGACATTGCAGTATCAAAAGGATATGTGCTTTTCCATCCGGGGGAGGATAAAACCTACCGGGACGTATCCAAACGTGCAGATGCTGCCATGTACGAGGATAAGGAACGGTATTACATGGCAAAAGGAATGCACAGCCGGCACATGAAACTGGTTCAGCCGCAGGCCTGATGCCTTAAGTCTTTGCTTGAGATGGTGAAAAAGCGAAGCACATGGACTGTGGCAGGGATAAAAGCAGCATGCCGGAACAGACAATACATGGAGGAGTTAAGATGGTTGAGATGGAACGCAAATATCCGGGGCAGACGGATGAACTGGTTTCGAAGCGGGAAAGCGACGGATGTGCAGTGGCACGCAGGGCAGCGGCTGAGGGCATGGTTTTGCTGGAAAACAACGGAATACTGCCGCTTGCCCCTGGTACAAAGATTGCTTTGTATGGACTGGGGGCCAGGCACACCATCAAAGGCGGCAGCGGCAGCGGTGACGTCAACAGCCGGCATGTGGTCAGCGTAGAAGAAGGACTTGAAAATGCAGGTTTTGAAATTGTCAATAAGGAGTATCTGAAGCTGCTCGACAATGCATATAAGAAGGCATGGGACGAGTGGATGAAGAAAATCTATGCGGCAGCCGGTCCCGAAGAGGATCCGGAAAAGCTGTATGATGCACATGTCCGCTATACGCTCAATACGCCGTCTCTTCCGATTCCTCCATCAAGCTTTATCCGTGCGGATGTGGTTGTCTATGTGATTTCCAGAACATCCGGCGAGGGCGCGGACCGGAAAGATGGCGAGGGCGATTACCTTCTGACCGCAGATGAGACGGATCAAATCCGTACACTCTGGAAAAACGGGAAGCCGGTGATTGTGCTGCTCAATGTGGGCGGCGTGATCGACCTCAGCTTCATGGATGACATGATGCCCGCAGCGGCCATTCTGATGGGGCAGGCCGGGTGTGAATCCGGAAATGCGGTGGCAGATATTCTCAGCGGGAAAGTGAATCCGTCGGGGCGCCTGACCGATACATGGGCATACCGTTATATGGATTATCCGTCCAGCGAGCAGTTTTCCTACAGAAACGGGAACGTACTTGAGGAGGACTACACGGACGGCATCTATGTGGGATACCGTTATTTTGATACCTTCGGTGTGAAACCGCGGTATCCGTTTGGATACGGCCTGTCCTATACCACATTTGAGACGGCACCGGGACAGGTATTCTGTCACGATGGCACCATTCGTGCTGAGATTACAGTCCGGAATACCGGCGCTGCTGCCGGGGCAATGCCTGTGCTGGTCTATGCGGCATGTCCGGCACGGAAACAGAAAAAGGAATTCAAACGGCTGGCAGGGTTTGCCAAAACGCGGGTTTTGAATCCCGGCGAATCTGAGACGGTTGAGGTTGCGTTCGGACTGGAAATGCTTGCCTCCTACCAGCCCGGAACCGCATCATATATACTTGAGGACGGACGGTATACACTGCTGGCTGGCGAACCGCAGACAAAGCCGTTTTTTGCACTGGATCTTCCGAAAACGGTCACACTGTGCACACTGCCCAATGTCTGCGAACTCCTGTCTGCACTTGATGAGATTGAACCCGATGATGAACAGATTCAAAAGCGGGATGAGTGGCTGGCGGCTCATTCAGAGCATATCGGCAGCCTGTCCCTGACAGATGAGGATGTTGCCTGTGCCGGCCGGCATATGTCACCGGCACAGGCCGGGACAAATGACGGCGTGCTTGAGCAGGCGAAGCAGATTCTCGGAAACCTGACGGAGGATGAGAAAATCCGGCTGACGGTCGGTGCACCTGGTATATTTACCGGGGAGATGATCGGCGACTCCGGCATGTCGGTACCGGGCGCAGCCGGGGAAACGGTCCGGCTTTCGGATAAGGGTGTGCCGGGGATGGTGCTGTGTGACGGACCGGCAGGTCTGCGCATTCAGCTGCGCTATGAGATCGATCCGGAAAACGGACAGGTATACAGGCTCAAGCGGTTTGAAACGCTTGAAAACCGGTTCTTCGGGGTATTGCGGAAACATGAGAATGCAGTTTCCATGTGGCAGTTTGCCACCGCGGTGCCTGCGGGAACGCTGCTTGCCCAGTCTTTTGATGTGGACCTGATGAAAGAAGTCGGGGAAACCATAGCGCGGGAGATGGTGGCATTTGGCGTTGCGCTCTGGCTGGCACCCGGTATGAATATTCACCGGAATCCGCTGTGCGGACGAAATTATGAGTATTATTCTGAGGATCCGCTGCTTTCCGGAAAAATGGCGGCTGCAATCACGCAGGGCGTTCAGCGGACGGTGGGACTTGGGACGACAATCAAGCACTATGCCTGCAACAACCAGGAGGAAAACCGGTGTGGTGTCAGTGCAAATATCTCCGAACGTGCCCTGCGTGAGATTTACCTGAAAGGATTTGAAATCGCAGTTAGAGAGAGCCAGCCAATGTCGATAATGACCAGCTACAACCGCATCAATTATGTTCATACGGCGAACAGCATCGATCTCTGTACCCGTGTTGCCAGGGAAGAGTGGGGATTTTCCGGTCTGATCATGACTGACTGGACAACAACCAACGGCGGACACGGCGCCTCCGCAGCCAAATGCATCCGTGCCGGAAACGATCTGGTCATGCCGGGACGGGACAGCGACCGCAATGAAATCCGGGATGCGCTGCATGGTGACGGTCCTTTCCTGCTCTCCAAAGAATCCCTTGACAGGAGTGCACTCCGGATAGTGTATGCATCTCTTCTCTCCGCACGTGCTCTTCAGTAATCTGAAACATTCTGTTACCTAAAAGGCTTGAGTAATCAAGCCTTTTTTTCAACTGTTTTCGGGTAAAACAGAAAGACGGGTTTTAGCCTGACGAAATCGTCAAGTAATTATTTTCTTTTGTTGAAAGGAGGTGATATCTTAATTGATAACGACGATACATTCTCTTCCAAAGTAATCAAATGAACACTTTCTCTAAAATTATTTGTATGAAGAGAAGTAAATGTTCAGACTCCAGATGAAATGTCAGACGGATAGTTTGCTGATATCAGTAGAAAAAGACGGAGAAGGATATGTGCGTTAGCGATGCACTTAACATGATGATTCAGTAAAAATGGTTCATATGCCGCAGATCGGAAGGGATCTGACGGCGTAGCCGTACATAAAGTGTATAATACATAATGACTTTGTTTGAATGCTATGTCTGCCACTTTGGAAATGGAATTCAATTATCAGCAAAAGAAAACAGACATAGGGTGTGGAATCCTGTCTGATATTCCAGTAATTGTGCAGCAATATATGAGTACCAAAGTGTGTGAACATGCTTGGTGATTGTACATGACGGCATTTCAAATGCTGGAAGTTAAACTCTAGTTCCGGGGTATAAGTTACTAGCACATTTTAAGTCACTTTGATGTAGCTTCATTTTGGCCCTGCTGTTCACCAGCTTCGCCATTTTCAGTGCTGTCGGCATCCGTTTCAACATGTGCATCTTTTCCCATTCGACCG
>JAFUHD010000174.1 GCA_017469025.1 Clostridia bacterium | reverse complement strand
CGAATCTTTTTTTCATAAAGTAGTTGACAAAGCAGAATAGAAGTGGTAAAATAGGTTGAAACCTATTTTAGGAGGTGTAAAAAAATGGCTGACTCAAACAGCCCCAAACCACACAGTATCGCTCAGGCCAAATACGATAAGGCCAATACGGTACGCTACGGATTAAAGCTTAACACTACAACAGATGCAGATGTTATCGAGTGGCTGGCAAAACAGGATTCCATGCAGGGAGCAATTAAGCGCCTGATCCGGAATGCAATTGACCAGGAAAAATAATCCGTAAATCAATCTAACGAAAGGAGGCGGCACAGAGATGGCGGGAAACAAAGTCAAAAGACCGGTGTGGCGAAGCCCTAAAGCAGTAAAAATAGCTTTTCGCCCTGTTGGAAGCCATACCGCGGAAACCAGCATTGCCTGTCGGGATACGGTTCCGCTCTGCGCTGTCTACCTTCTCTGCCTTGTCATAAGTCTTATACGTGAAGTGATTCAATTAAGAACTGAACTGGCATGCGTTACCCAGGAAAGGACCTGGTATAAAGAACAGCTTAACCGGTTTGCACGAGAGAAATACATCGGGAAAAGCAATCAGACCCTGGTCAGCCCCGAAGGGGAACAGACAATCATGAAAGAAATCCTGGAATTCTTTCGGAATTCAGAAGAAACCCGGGATGAAGATAAAACAATAGAAGAGTCCCTTGTAATCCCTGAGCATAAACGGAAAAGGGCAAAAAGAGGAAAAACCTGTGTGAATCTGCTGAAGGGTGTACTGGAAGAAGAGCATAGGGAATATTTTCCAGAAAACATGACCTGCCCGGAGTGTCAGGAAGAACTAAGAAAATTTGGCAAAGCAGAAGAAAGGCGTACGCTTCTCATTGAACCTCCCAAACTGAAAGTATTAGTTGAAACAACCTATTCCGCAAAATGCGATTACTGTGAAAAGAACGGCATAAGTGCGCATGTTGTTACGGGGGAGATGCCGCGCGCATTGATTCCGGGAAGTTTCTGCTCTGTGGAACTGCTTGCATATATTGGTCACGAAAAGATGGTTATGGCAGTGCCCTTGTACAGACAGGAGAAATGGTTCAATATCATGGGAGTACCTATTTCAAGGGCCACCATGAACTCATGGATCCTTAAAGGAGGCGAAATCCTGCAGCCCTTTATAAACAGAATGATTTACTGGATACAGCGGGAAGATCTTCTGGCAGGAGACGAAACCACCATTAAATATCCGGATCCTGCTGTCAGGGGAAAGATGAAGAACGGATATGCATGGGTAATCTGTACAGACAGGCATTCTGAACATAAACTGGTTGTATTCTGGTTTCATAAAGGCAGAAATAAGGAATATCATCTGGAACACATCAAGGAGTTTCAGGGGTATTTCCAGTCAGACGGTTACCAGGTATATCACGATAATCCCGGAATTATATCGGTAGGGTGTCATGCCCATGCCAGGGCCAGGTTTGTGGATGCGAAAAAAGACAGTTCCTTTCAGGGACACGCTTCTCTGGCAGAAACGGGCGCTGCTTTCTTCGACAAAATCTTCTGGCTCGAGAATAAGTTCAGGGATATGGAGCCAGAGGCACGGCTGCAGATGCGCAAAAAGTGCATTCGCCCGCTGATGAATCAGCTGCATAAATGGATAGAAGACAACCAATGCAGAGTGCTGCCTCAATCCCTGCTGGGGAAGGCAATGCAATATACGCTGAACCAGTGGAAATATCTCGAGAATATTTTTCTGGACGGACGCTTAGATATATCAAATAACAGAGCCGAACGATATATAAAAGACTACGTAATCGCCAGAAAGAATTTTCTCTTTGTTCAGAATGATAAAGGAGGGAATGCAACAGCAGGCTTTGCCACTCTGGCTGCTACTGCAAAGGCGAACGGGCTGGATCCTTACAAGTACATCGTCGAGGTGCTGAAAACAGCTCAGAAGAATAAGGTTCTCAGCGATGATATTCTCGACAGCGTAATGCCATGGAATGTGTCCAATAAATTACGGCTTTCCATGAAACCCAACCAGTGTACACCGGCTGACAATGCAGGGACGGTTGAAATCGCTGTCTGAAAAGTAAAATACCGGAAATTGCCTGAACGATCCCTGTACAGGCGCACGTTTCGTGCGCCTTTTTGGCGTTGTTTCAAACGACGAGATGAACATTTTCCAGTTTCTGGATCGAACTCTTCTGAGAAATGCTGATTCCTTCCATCAGCCAATGCAGCTGCTGCTCAGAGATTTCAATCATTGTCCCTTCTTTTCTTGGCCAGCGGAATCTGCCGTTTTCTAATCTCTTGTAGACCAGGACAAAGCCGGAGTCTTCCCAATAGATGCACTTGCACCGGTCTGCTCTTCTTCCGCAAAAAAGGAAGAGACAGTTCGAAAAAGGATTCCGGTTAAAGGTAAACTGGATAATGCTGGCCAGACCATTCAAGCCCGCCCTCATATCCGTATATCCTGCTGCTACCAGGATTTTGTCAAATTTCTTTCCCTCAAACATAGTTCGGCCTCCAAACTGCAATTCAAAATGAAAACGACAATAGAGACAACATTTTTTGCCGGCTATATCTATTGTCGCTTTTTTAATCTGTAATTTAAAGGCGTGGTTCTATTTTACGCTTACGAAAATTCCGGCAGCTTCCAGTGCGATCAGCACAAACACCACAATCAGTGCGGCAATCGTTATGTAAATGATCACATTGAGCTGTCCGATGCTCAGCTTTACCCGGGAATACCAGTTTTTCTTCTTTGCATCGATCTGCATGGAAAGCGGATCCATCGGGCGTTTTTCATCTTTTGCCATTTACTTCTTGGCGATGTACTTGCGGATATCCAGAGAAACCGCCAGCACGATGACCAGGCCCTGCACCACATAGTTGTAGTACGGGTTGACGCCCAGGATCTGAAGGATGATCTTCAGCAGTTCAAACACAAGAACGCCGACCAGAATGCCCGGCACTGTGCCGATGCCGCCGGTGGTGGATACGCCGCCGATGGTGCAGCCTGCGATGGCTTCGAGCTCATAGCCCTGGCCCATGGAAGCAGAAGCGCCGCCGGACTTTGCCGCCAGCAGATAGCCCGCCAGTGCATACATGATGCCGGCCGTCGCATAGATGCGCATGAGGGTGTTGGTCGTGTTGACGCCGGACACTTCTGCTGCAATCTCATTGCCGCCGATGGCATACATGTACTTGCCATGGCACATCTTGTTGTAAATGAACCAGAACAATACGCCGAAGAGAACGGCCACAAAGAAGAGATAGGGCAGGTGGAAGCTTCTCACGTTGCCGATACGGCCGTTGATCAGGGACGTATAGATCTTCTGGAAACCGCCGATCGGCTGTGCGTCGGAGATTACCAGAGAAATGCCGTAGACGATGGTCTGCGTGCCCAGGGTTGCGATGAACGGCGGCACATGCAGCTTCGTGATGACAAATCCGTTGATGAGGCCCCAGCACAGTCCCAGTGCCACGACGATGAGCAGCACGACGCCGATGGGCATCTCAGGGACAGCCTTCCAGAGGCGGCCATTGTAGTCGCCGCGCTGACAGAGAATACCTGCAACAACGGCAGCAAAACCAACCTGACGGCCGGCCGACAGGTCCGTGCCCTTGGTAATGAGGCATCCGGACACGCCCAGGGCGATCAGGAAACGAATAGCGGTATTGCTCATCAGGTTGCTGAAGTTCGCCCAGGAGAAGAAATTATCCTTCATGCAGCCAACGACAAT
>JAFUHD010000173.1 GCA_017469025.1 Clostridia bacterium | reverse complement strand
TTTCGTTCCATGACAAGGCAGAAGTGCTGGACATGATTCTGACCGAGCATCCTGAAATTGAAATTGTACAGATCCAGTTCAACTATGTGGATTACGAGGATGCTTCGGTAGAAAGCCGAAAGGTTTATGAAGTATGTGAGAAGCATGGGAAGCCGGTTATTGTGATGGAGCCGGTAAAAGGCGGAAGCCTTGTGAATCTGCCGGATGAGGCGGATGAAATCCTGCGCAGTCTGAATGGCGGAAGCAACGCAAGCTATGCACTGCGCTTTGCGGCGAGCTTTCCCAATATGGCAATGGTGTTGTCCGGAATGAGCAATATGGCACAGATGGAGGACAATCTGAGTGCCATGAGAGACTTTGTTCCACTCAGTGATGAGGAACACAGGGCAGTACAGAAAGTTTGTGAGATTTTCCACAGCCTTAACCTGATTCCCTGTACATCCTGCCGTTACTGTATTGAAGAGAGCCATTGCCCCAAGGGGATTCGCATTCCGGATATGTTTGCTTCCATGAACGCACATGAGGCATTTCATAACTGGAATACAGGCTACTACTATAACAGCGTAATTACGGGCGAAGGACACGGCAAGGCATCTGAATGTATCCGCTGTGGGAAATGTGAAAAAGTCTGTCCGCAGCATCTGCCAATCCGCGACCTGCTTACAAAGGTAGCAGCAACATTTGAAGGCTGAACCGGAAAGAAACAGATATGAAAAAAGATGTAATGCTAGTTACCGGTGCGGGACAGATCAGTATGGCAATTGCACGGCGGACCGGTTTTGGAAAGAAGATCATCCTCGGAGACAGGAAGATTGAGAATGCTGTTGCCATTGCAAAGGTAATGAACGAAGCAGGATTCGATGTCGTTCCGTTTGAAATGGATCTTTCCTGCAGAGAAAGTATCTGGGCAATGATTGCAGAGGCACAGAAGTATGGAGAAATCCGGTATCTGGTTAATGGCGCGGGTGTATCGCCCAGCCAGGCACCGATTGAAGTTATCCTGAAAGTAGATCTTTATGGAACAGCGGTTCTGCTTGAAGAAGTTGGAAAAGTGATTGCTGAAGGCGGCAGTGGCATTACAATTTCCAGTCAGTCAGGCTGGCGCATGCCTCAGCTGACTGCTGAAGAGGACAGACTGCTGGCGATGACGCCGACAGAGGATCTGCTTGCGCTGGATCTCCTGAAGCCGGAAAACATTCGTGATACACTGCATGCCTATCAGCTGGCCAAGCGCTGCAATGAGAAAAGGGTTATGGCAGAGTGTATCAGGTGGGGAGAACGTGGTGCACGTCTGAATGGTATTGCACCGGGAATTATAGTAACTCCCTTGGCACTGGATGAGTTCAATGGTCCCCGTGGCGATTTCTACAAGAACATGTTTGCAAAATGTCCCGCAGGACGGCCGGGAACCGCAGATGAGGTCGCCAATGTTGCAGAACTGCTCATGAGTGAGAAAGGCGCTTTCATTACAGGCTCTACATTCCTGATTGACGGCGGTGCGACAAGCAGCTACTTTTATGGACCTCTTCAGCCCAATACTTAAAATAAGCCAGGACGCATTAAGCGGCCTGGCTTTTTTAATTTGTATGTGAAAGATGGCCCAGCACTTTGTGCTGGTTTGCCAAATAATGACAACTGCGATTGATACGGTGCCGAAAGCACGACTATGTCATTAAAAGAGTTACTTTATACCGGTCAGCAGAGCCGAACCGGAGAGGCCCATCCATCCTGCCTCGCTTTTCCGGATGGGGGTTCCATTTGTGGTGTCGATCAGTTCGACTTTCTGATAGCCCATGTTTTGCAGCTTTTTGACAAAGGACTGCATATCACCGTATTTGGATACTGAGAAAATGTCATGAATGGCAAAGGTTCCGCCTTTTTTCAGCGTACGCAGCGTTTCAAGAAGAATGGCCTGCCGGTCATTTGAGGGAATATTGTGATACACATAATTGCTGGTTACAGCATCAAAGGATTCATCAGGGAATTCCAGATGCGTAGCATCTCCCTGCTGGAAATGGACGTTCTGGACACCTTCTGCCTGGGCATTTCTTTCGCAGAGATTTTTATTGAATGAGGCATATTCCTTTCCCCACCGGTCTATGCCTGTAACGGTTGAATCACGGTTGCCTTTGGCAACTGCTATCGCCAAAGCGCCGCTTCCGCAACCGACGTCCAGAATGCGGCAGCCTTTGGTCAGTTTTACGTATCCGGCAATATAGTCAATAATCTGCCTGGACAGCTGCCGCTTTCCATTATAATCAAATGAGCGGTACATGAGGATGCTCCAGATGCTCATACCGAGGAGTACAAGTGCCAGGATCGCAAACAGAACAATGAGAACAGTTTTTACGGTACCGGGAGACAGGATACCGGTACATCCGGTCAGTAGTAAAAGAAGACAGGCAGCAGCGGTTCCGGCTGCAAAGCTATAGATCATTCCTTTAGGCATCCAGTTCTTATAATCGGCTTTCATATTTATCCTCACTTTCTCGCAATTACAGTAATCCACGGCTTTGTTTTGTGATGAAAACTGCTGATCTCTGAAAAACCAGCTTTGGACAGAGCAGTGCTGATTTCATTGATGGTATGGTTTTTCATCCCGTCAATGATCTTTTCGAATTTCAGACTGGCAGCATCTGTTCCGTCTGACTCGTTGCAGATCATGAAAGATCCGCCCAGTTTCAGAACATTCGCAACCTGTGCAAAACACTTTTCAAGTCCTGGCCAGAAATAAATCGTTTCAAAAGCGGTAGCAAGGTCAAAAGTATCAGGAGCAAGATGAAGGTGCGACACATCTCCCTGCATTACACTGCACCGCCCTGCAGCGATCATGTCCTTGTTCCATTCGGTTGCTTTTTCCACGGACAGATCAGAATAGTCAATGCCCGTCACATGTGCAGCCGGATACCGGTTCAGCAGTTCGCCTATATTACGTCCGCCGCCACAGCCAAGATCCACAGCACTATTGACAGTCAGGAATGGCAGGTTTGAAAATCCCCAGTCGGCCATTTTGGCGTGTCCTGAATTCATTCCTGAGAGCATCATTTTGCCAAGCAGTCCCTCGGGTTTTCTTGTCTGGCTGACATAATTTTTAAACAATCCCATAACTTCTATCCTTTCTTACACATCATTGAAAGCCAGAAACGGATTAATTGAATATAGTTAGTAAGTTCTAAATATGTATAAAATCAAAAGGAACCGAGCTACGAATGAAGTTAGATCCATAAAACAATTATATACAGACAGCTGAAAAGTGCAAGAGGAAAACGAAATTCAAACAGCTAAAAAAGAAAGTGGACAGGGCCTGAACAGGCAGATTTGTTTCCTATCTGCTGAAATGGCGTGCTATAATCAGTATGGATCAAGGAGAGCATTGCCAGAATCAGAGGAGGGCCAGATGATTATTAACACAGGACAACGCACTGATATACCGGCGTTTTATTCAGAGTGGTTTGTCAATCGTCTGAAGGCTGGAGAAGTACTTGTTCGCAATCCATATAATCCTGTTTCTGTGACACGCTACAGGCTGTCTCCGGACGTAGTCGATGTGATAGGTTTCTGCACGAAGAATCCTGCACCCATGCTGCCGCATATGCAGCTTTTGAAGCCATTTCATCAATTCTGGTACGTGACCATTACACCATACCGAAAGGAAATAGAACCGCATGTGCCAAACAAACTACAGGTTCTTGAAAGCTTTAAGCGTCTTTCAGATGTAGTGGGTACCCAGTGCATTGGCTGGCGGTATGATCCTGTTTTCATCAGTGAACAATATCCGGTTGAACGTCATATCCGCGCCTTTGAATATATGGCCAGAACACTTTCCGGCTATACGCAGACCGTTGTGATCTCTTTTATTGATCTGTATGATAAGACCCGGCGGAATTTCCCGGATGTCGAACAGGTGTCGGCTGCGGACCGACTGACGCTTGGTAAGGAACTGGTTGAGATTGGACAGCACTATGGCATGACGGTCCGTCCGTGTGCTGAGGGAGATGAACTGGCCCGCTTTGGCGCAGACTGCAGCGGCTGTATGACAGTACCCATGTATGAACAGGCTGCGGGACAGAAACTTAAGGTGCCAGGCTACGTACCTGCACGGAAGCAGTGTGCGTGTTATCTCAGCGGAGACATTGGTGCTTACAATACCTGCGGTCATCTTTGCAGATACTGTTATGCGAACTATGATGCTGAAACTGTACGGAAGAACATGTTGCGGCATGATCCTCTGTCCCCGATGCTGATAGGGCATCTTACGGCCAATGACACTGTTCATGATGCTGTGCAGGAAAGCTGGATTGATCCCCAGATTGATATGCTGAGTATAGCACCGACACTCTTTGAGTCTGACAAATAACAAGTCCATTCAGAAGAGGACCATCTGAAAGAAGGCGGAACAGTTGGCATTTGGATTCGCAAGTGGACAATACAGCATATGACACGGGAGAGGCAAATAACAGATACGGACTAAAGTGGAATAAATGCTTTTTATGAACTACCGTGAAGCTGGTCTGGTTTTTTCTCGGAGAATAATAGAAACGCTGCATACTGTGTGAGAAGCAGGCGGTTGTAACAGCAGGGACCTGAATGGTCAATTGATGTGATGCATATAACTGCTCCTGTGCGAAATGTTCGGACGAAAGTCCGGACATTTTTTTAATAAAACTTCAGACTGGTCAAACTTTTTGAGGCGCTGCATCGTCTGATAAACAGAACCTGCAGTAAATGCAGTGCGGGGAATGGACGCATTCGGCCGGGAATGGAATGATGAGACATGTTTCCGGAGAAGAGGATGTCCGGTGAACAGTGAAGACTCAGCAGCACAGAGGCTGCACTGCTGCATGAGCTTGAAACCAGGAACATGGGAATCCTGAATGAAAAACAGAATGAATTTCAAGGAATGGACAATCAGGAGAGAAAAATGAACAAAGCTCTGATCTTTATGACAGCCGTACTATTATTTGCTTTCTTTGGCGCAGCAGCAGAGGAGCAGTATTTTACGATCTGTGAGATCCATGACTATGTCATGGAAGCACTGCCGGATGGCTGGCAGGAAAGCATTTCGACCCAATGGAGAACGGTGGAGATTAAGACACCCGTTCTGGTACCGGATGTTGACAGTATGCCGGTCCTAGCATTACGGGTTAATACGGATGATATGCTGGATTTGTCTGTTTTGCCGGGCAATGGCTGGTCTATGCCTGATAAGGATCAGCGAACGCCTGGATATATAAAAGTATCGAGGAAAGCGGATGAAAGTAAACCTGATTACAGCCGGATGAAAATACGCTCAGATCATTACTATACTCCGGTTGACATGAACAGGTGCCTTTCAGGGTTTCAAGGCAGAAGTCTTCAAAAACTGGCGGACGAAATCAGGATTCCTCTTGAGCTGGCCGCATGCGGCAGATACACGTGGGACTTCAGTCATCCGTACGATGTTATGGTCAATGTGTATACGGATGAGGCATCCGGTGCATCCATTGAGGGATATGTAAATTATCTGGTCTACCAGACAATTGAAGGAATTCCACTGATCAGTCATATTGGAGATTATCTGCCTTATGATCTGCCACGGTGGGAGAACAGACTTTGGCCGCGAAGCCTGATGATGGGACTGGATGCGTATGGCGGTATGTCGTTTCTGTATGGCCAGCTGGAAGGAAGCGTTATTGCTGATGATGTTCCACTTGCAGGGTTTGAACGGGTATGCGAAACACTTCGCAGAGCGGTTGAAGACGGACATATCCGTAAAATACTTCAAATGAGACTGGGCTATGCAGTTATGGATCTGAATGACCTGGATAGCAATGCATCCGGATATCGGGGTGTGACGCGTCCGATCTGGCATGCAGACATCTGGTGGCTTCGTAAAGGTACGTCGGAAATGAAAGCAGATGATCCGGAATACGAAACCAACGATTATGGAAAAATGGAGTGTGCACGAATCGCTATAGATGCGCAGACTGGAGAAATAATCGGGATAGCAGGCAGTTCGGCGCCTGAACAGAAAAAGAACGCGGCTCTCTGGCAGTATAACGGTTATCCTGGCTGGAAGGATGTGAGAGGAAAATGAAATACATTCTGCTGTTTATAAAACATGCTTGTCCTGTGCTGCTCTTGCTGCTTCTCAACAGAATGGCAGCAGCAGAGACAGTGAAAAACGGCGGTTTCAGTCTTTCTGAACTGCAAAAGATGGAAGTACCTGTCTGGAAACAGACGTACTATGTGAACGGACGGACCATACGGGTTGAGTGTATGGCAGAGATCCCGGCGGCAGATACACTGCCGGTACTGACCGTGCGAAAAATGCCGGCTGCGCAGGAGAAAGTTTGCCGGGAAATAACAGCACGTTTTATGGCAGATGCGAAACCCGGTCGGGGATACAGTTTTCGTTCGGACGAGTACAATGCAGGGATACAGTATGCAGATCCGGGCATATGGAATGAACAGGCAGGGGAGAAACCGGGAAGCGTCAGCCAGGAAACGCATGCTTTAACAGCATATGAGTGGGACGATGCCTATGCAGACAACAATCCGCTGACAGTACGCCAGGCATTTGAAACGGTCCTGGATACGCTGCATCTGGTATATCCGGAAGCAGACCTCTGGCTGATGGACCTGGGACTGTATGACAGACTTCAGAGCAAACAGACAGGGAAACCGCTCAGAGAACGAGGCTGTTATCATATGGTATGTCGGCAGACGTTTCGTGGTATTCCATGTCTGGCCAACATTGAGGAGGCTTTCCGAAACAAGGAGAATATGCCGAATGCGCTGGTGTGGAATCAGGAACGGGGGCGGGCAGTTGCAGATGTTTATGATACCGGGGCATACTGCATGTCATTTATGCTTTTTGAGGAAACAGGATTGCTGTCAGATGATGTACGTGTAGTGCCGTTTGACACGGCAAGAAAACAGGTTGAAACACTGATATCAGCAGGTGTGATACGCCATGTATATCATGCAGGGCTGGGATTTGTACGATATAGTAACAATATGGACCAGCAGGACGAGTTTATTCTGGCCCCCGCATGGGTCTTCTGGTGTGACTGCTATCATGGCCCGGAGGAAGGACCGATTAACACGGATATACCTGTTAATGGGGCACGTTTTTATTTTGAACAGTGGCCATATATGCCTGTCGTTGTTGACGGGTCAACCGGACAATTATTCGACCCGATGACGGAAGATTATTCAAAGAATGTGTATGGAGCTTTATACTGAGAGCTTCGGGAAACTGCACGAAGTGCGGTTTTACATGATGGTATGGAAGAAAGAGAGGTTCGTAATGGCGAGTACAACCGGCTGACAAGACGAAATACGGATTGAAAAATTGCCAGCCTGAGGAGACGCTTCTGGTCTGGATACGAATGAAGTTATTGAAGGCGACATGTCATGCCGGAAATGCACAGCAAATCCTTATAAAAAGGCTATCGTGGAGAACGGCGTCGGAGGGTACGGTATTAACAACGATGATATCGGAGGAGCAAAGCTCTGTTATCCTGTAGTCGAAAAACATGTCGAATGGTGTTTGTGAGTTGGCAGAATTTGACGGTACAGCTTTTCAAAAAGTGACTTCCGGGAAATCCGGACTATGATAATGCCGAAATGCGCAGCAGAGGGGTATGACTGACTGTATAAATGCGGAAAAGACGGATAAGGATTACCATAGTGCAATCCGGACACTGGTGGCAGAAGGATTGCAGGGAGTGCGTTGTTCGGGGAAGAAGGATCGGGTGACCGGTCCTTTTTTATGCTTGACAATCCGTACAGCTTTATAGATAATGATGATTATATAACGAGAATTATGAAAGGAGAAGTGATATGCCGCCGAAAGTTAAAATTACGAAAAAAATGGTTGCGGACGGCTCATTTGAGGTAATCAGGGCAAGTGGACATGAGAACCTGAATGCCAGAACAATTGCGGAATATCTGGGATGCTCGACTCAGCCGGTGCTGTACAGCTTTAAGACAGTGGATGAGATCAGGGAAGCTGCCTATGAGATTGCAGATAAGTATCATACAGAGTACATAGTGCCAAAGGATACAAATGAAAATCCAATGCTGACACTGGGACTCAATTATGTCAGGTTTGGATATGAAGAAAAGAACCTGTTCCGTTTTCTGTTTCAGACGAATAAGTTTGGTGGAAAGGATGTGGCTGCTCTTTTGGCTGGTCCCGATCTTTCAGAGATCATGGGGATCATGATGGCAGGACTTAAGGTAGATTTAGAACAGGCGAAAGAGATGTTCCTGTCATTTTTCTGTGTGGCTCATGGCATGGCAAGTCTGCTTGCCAATAATTCCATGAAATATGATGAGGCACAGTGCAGGAAGATGCTGGAAAATGTTTTCTTTGGAATGATCGCTGCCCGGAAAGGGGAATAATATGCGTAAACTTTATGAAAAGAATGAAATATTATTTGCGGTACTGTGGATTGTTGGTTACTGCATTATTATAGGGACGATAAAAGGAAACTTTGGGATTGAGAGTATTCCTATGCTTTTGGCACTGGTGGTTTTTACTGCCGCTATTATCACATTTGTAAAAATGAATCATCTGGAAGAAAAGTATGGTGTTGCCGGATGGCCGAAGGATACGAAAAGATATCTGTTCTTTATACCTGAACCTCCGCGGAATTGTACACAATGAATTAATTTGCAATTATTGATGATTTTCTCATGATTTATTTTACACCTTAAAACTCTTATAATACGAGCATTTATACCTGAAAAATCATTGACAAATA
>JAFUHD010000172.1 GCA_017469025.1 Clostridia bacterium | reverse complement strand
TGCGGGAAGTACGCACGCCAGCATCAAAGCCAGTGTCAGTAAAATGCTCAGGGTTTTCTCCATATGTTTTTCCTCCTTTATTGACATATCGTGCTTTAGGCACCATACCAATCGCAGTTGTTATTATTTGGCATACCAGCACATAGTGCTGGGCCATGTCCTTTAATAACATAGTCGTGCTTTCGGCATCGTATCAATCGCAGTTGTCATTATTTGGCATACCAGCACATAGTGCTGGGCCATCTCCTTTAATGACATAGTCGTGCTTTAGGCACCATATCAATCGCAGTTGTTATTATTTGGCAAACCAGAACAAGGTGCTGGGCCATCTCCTCTGTATGGGCAGCATCTTTCGTCTGTGGTTAAAGGCGATGAACAACAGCTTGTTTTTGGTATGCCTGCGACGGTTGCCATGCCGTCTTTTTTAGGACGAACGCCTGAATCCTGGTTCCGTACCGGCCTGCGGCTGTCCACTGTTTGACAAACCGCTGCTGCGTACCGGACCTTATCCTTGTTGTCCTGCGACAGATCATGTAAGGAAGATAACAAAAGAAACGATGATGTACAATGCTTCCTGGATAACTGGGCGGTTTGGATCGATAACTGGGTAAACCCAGGAAGCGTGATTTGCAAAAACCCCTGAAATTGTTATAATCCAAAGAAGAATGTTTAAGGCGGGTGATGGGATGCTCAGAATTGCGGTTTGTGATGATATGGCTGATATCCGCTGGCAATTGTGCCGGTTTTTTGAGCGCTTTGAAAAAGAATCCGGAATCGGAATTCAGGTGGATGCCTATGAAAGCGGATCCGCTTTACTGCTTGCGGATTATGCAGTGTACGATGTCAAGATCCTGGACGTGCAGATGGGAGAGCCCAACGGCATTGAAACGGCCAGGCGCATCCGCAGGGCCGGTGGAAATATGACCATCGTTTTTGTTACGAATTTCATACAGTATGCGCTCGAAGGGTATGAGGTACAGGCTTTTCGTTTCCTTCTGAAGCCTGTGAGCTATGAACAGTTTTCCACTGTGGTCGGTCATGCGCTGACGCAGATGCACAGCCAGTAGACGGATTACATCCAGATTCATCAGAAAGACAGCACCCTTGGGGTCCCGCTGGCGCAGATTATTTATGCGGAAACCGAGCGGGGGCATGTTGTTCTGCATACAAAGAAGCATGAACGGATTCAGGGAAGCCAGACGATGAAGGATCTTGAAAGTGAGCTGGTTCCGAGACAGTTTTTCCGGTGTCATACCGCCTATCTGGTGAATTTGCGGGAAATCAAAAAAGTCACCCAGCAGGATGTGATTCTGCTGGATGATACTGTCATTCCATTAAGCAAGCACAGGAGAAAAGACATGAAGGAAGCACTTGCACAGTTCTGGGGGGAACAGTTTTTATGACTTTTCCATGGGACCGCCTGCTCAGCAGGCTGATGTACATACTGGTTTTTACCGGCGGGTATGCGCTGATGACCAAAGGTCTTACCTTCCGGTTTCGCAAGGTGGTATCGCTTGGTATCCTGGCTGTGTCACTGTTTCTTCTGTACCTGAATGATTCTGCCGGCTTTGGAGTCACACTGCTCAGATATCTGTTTTTTATTCTGGTTTATACGGTCTGGTCACTGGCATTTTTGTTGATCCGGCCCCGATATGCAGTCTATTTGTCGGTGTTTTTTACAATCCTGATGGGCGTCTGGTTCAGCTGTGTACAGATTGTTCTTTCTCTGCTGAATGTCAAAAGCCAGATTATTCTGATTCTTCTGACAGGGCTGTGCCGCATCCTGTCAGTTGTCCTGATCCGACGGTTTTTTATCCGGGTCGATCCGGAGCGGAACATCACCATCCATGAAATGTTCATCAGTCTGTTTCCGGCAGCTACCTGTTTTCTGGCCAATCTTCTGCTGTTTGAATTCATTTCGCGCTTTGCCGGTGTTTTTCCTGAAGGGTGGCAGCTTTCTGTTTCGCTGCTTGTTCTTTTTTTCGGCCTGTCCGCACTGATTGTCCTGATACATTCAGAAACCTACTTTCAGGTGAATAAACTGAAACGTGAGGGGGAGATGGCGCAGCAGCAGCTGGAAGAGCAGTACCAGCTGTTCCTGAAAGAACAGGAGGGAAATGAAAAGGTCCGTGCGCTGCACCATGATATTCAGAATCATCTGCTTACCATTGAAAAAATGGCTTCCTCCAACGATACGGATACACTAAGACGCTATGTCAGCGATTTACAGGTGGTGGCAGAGCAGGCAGAAAGCGTCTGCGTAACCGGGAACGCAACACTGGATGCCCTGCTGTCTGCCAAATTGTCCGTATTTGAGAAAAAGGGCATCCGCTTTGAAAACTATCTGTCGCTGCGGGATGTGACTTTGTTCAGTCCCCTGGAAATCTGTACCCTGTTCGCAAATGCAATTGACAACGCTGTTGAGGCGCTGAATGATGATCAGCTACCGGACAAGTATATTCATGTGAGCGGCGGCATCATACATGAAAACCTGGTGGTCAAAATCAATAATCCCTATCATCACGCATTGCGCAAAGGAACGGATCACTTTGAATCCACGAAAAAGATTAACCGTCCTCACGGATATGGCCTTATGAACATTGAACGCATCATTCGGGAACACCAGGGAAGCGTCTCCTATAAAACAGATAATGATGTGTTCAGCATGATATGGATGGTGCCGCTTGAAACAGCGTGATCTTTTTCATGATAAATCCTGGCAGAGCAGCCAATATGCGGCGTGCAAACGGTCAGGCCGTCATGAGATGCGTGACTGGTCCCTTTTATTGCGCAGTAACGAGCAATGCCCGTGGTCGCCTCTGTTTTCTGCATTTTTATACTGGCTTCGGCGGGTGAATGCAAAATCGCTCTTCACTTTTGAAATAACTTATGTTAGAATACCGACACATCGCGACGAAGGAAACAAGTAAGTCTGTCCACCTCTTCAAGAGAGCATCCGGCTGGTGCGAGGATGCAGAGACACAGATTGAATACATTCCGGAGCAGCATCCCGAACGGCGAATGCCAAGTAGGCGATGACGGGAGTGCCCGTTACAGCATGCTGGAGGGATGCATTTGCATCTGAACCAGAGGTGGTACCACGATAGATTCGTCCTCTGTCCCTATGGGACAGAGGCTTTTTCTATCTCTTCCTGCGTCACGCAAATACAGAGAAAGGATGAACACACATGCAAATCTATGAAGAATTGCAAAAGCGCGGCCTGATCGCGCAGGTCACAGATGAACCTGAAATACGTGAACTGATCAACAACGGCGGTGCGCGTTTCTATATCGGATTTGATCCGACTGCAGATTCACTGCATGTCGGTCACTTCATGGCACTCTGCCTTATGAAACGCCTTCAGATGGCAGGCAACCGTCCTGTTGTCCTTCTGGGCGGCGGTACCGGATACATTGGAGATCCATCCGGCCGGACCGATATGCGCTCCATGATGACGCCTGAGACCATTCAGCTCAACTGTGAGTGCTTCAAAAAGCAGATGGAGCGTTTCATTGACTTTGGCGATGGAAAAGCCATCATTGTTAACAATGCCGACTGGCTGCTTTCCCTCACTTACATTGAACTGCTTCGTGAGGTTGGCGCACACTTCTCCGTTAACAACATGCTGCGTGCCGAATGCTACAAACAGCGCATGGAACGCGGTCTCAGTTTCCTTGAGTTCAACTACATGATTATGCAGGCATATGACTTCCTCCATCTTCATACGGAGTACGGCTGCAATATGCAGTTTGGCGGAGATGACCAGTGGTCCAATATGCTGGCCGGCACCGAACTTATCCGCAAGAAGACCGGCGACGATGCCTATGCCATGACCATCACGCTGCTCATGAACAGCGAAGGCAAAAAGATGGGCAAAACCGCCAAAGGCGCTGTCTGGCTTGATCCGAACAAGACCACTCCGTTTGAGTTCTACCAGTACTGGCGGAATGTCAACGATGCCGATGTCATGAAGTGCATCCGCATGCTGACATTTATTCCGCTTGAGCAGATTGATGAGATGGAGCACTGGGACGACAGCCGGATCAATGAGAAGAAGGACATTCTGGCCTATGAACTGACTGCACTCGTTCATGGAAATGAAGAAGCAGACAAAGCACGTGAAGCTTCAAAGGCCCTGTTCTCCGGTGATGGCGACGATTCCAACATGCCCACAACCACGCTGAGCGCGGAAGAAGTCGGCGAAGGCATGACTGTTGTCGATCTTATGATGCGGACCGGCCTGTGCAAGAGCCGCAGCGATGTCCGCCGGCTTACCGAGCAGGGCGGTATTACCATCAATGGAAAGGTTGTTCCGTCCTTTGACACGCTGGTTACCAAAGAAGAACTGGCTGCAGGCGCAAAAATCCGCAGAGGCAAAAAGGTTTACCATAAAGCCATTATCGGCTGATAAAGAAACCGCATTCAAAAGAATGCGGTTTTTCTTTTCTTACGGCAGCACTTCACTGTTAATATCAGACACTCTTTTAAATGAGCCGGCACAGAAACTGGCCCGGCGAACACGCCGGTTTGTCAAATAAGGACAACTGCTATTGATATGGTGCCGGACGCGCAGCTGTGTATGATTTGCCCAGACTGGGAAGAACGGTTGTATGCACAGGAATCTTACCTAATCCCCTTATTTTAAAGCCCTTAAAGGCAGATTTTTGCTATAATGTCGAAACTATGATTAAGAAGAAGCGCCGAAGTTTGATCCATGCCGGTTTTTGCCGGACATCTGGATGGAACAAAGAAATGTCAAATCTGTCCGGAGAGGACCTGAATTGCAGCAATTGATTTGAAATGGTGCTGTTTTAGAGAAAACGGAGTGCTGAATGCACCAGAGGGAGGGATTGTTTTGAAACTGAACAGACTGACGGAACGGATATGGTTTTTCCCATTTGAGGCAGAAAGAGACCGTCCCAATCTCGCATATGTCCGTGGTGACCGCTGGAGCCTTGCAGTAGATGCAGGGCACTCATCAGATCATGTCTGTGCGTTTTATGCAGCACTGGAGGATGCAGGACTGCCGCTGCCCCAGCTGACTGTACTGACTCACTGGCACTGGGATCACTCATTTGGAATGCATGCAATTCATGGGCTCAGCGTTTCCAACATGAAGACAAATCAGTATCTCTCTGATTTCCGTCACCAGCTTGAACAAAAAGGAATGCCCTTTTTTCTGTCCATAGACGAGAGTATCCGGCTTGAATACAGAGATGGTAAAGAGGCTGTCATTGTGCTTCCTGATCTGGTATTCGAAAAGGAAATGCTGCTGGATGCCGGAAACTGTTCCATCCGGATATTTGAGGCAGATTCACCGCATACAGATGACTGTACGCTGATTGAGATACCGGGAGAACGGGTACTGCTTGTTGGAGATGCTGCCTGTGGAACCTTTCCGGAAAAGAAAAAGGATCCATTGCTGTGCGAAAAGTTTGCACAGACGATTCGTGAATCAAATGCGGACATTTTTCTGGAAGGGCATAAGGTACCGGAGTCGAAGACAGAAGCCATGAATCATCTGTTCAAAGACAGTCAGAAACATGAATGACCGGCAGATATGTTAAAAAGCGTGACAAAAGCAGGGCAATGAAGCTGTGCCGGCAAAAGATGCGACAAGTGCAGCAATAAGTGATCGGTCCGGTGTCCCGGAAAGGACAGAGCGACAGCATCGGGGTTCCACCTGCGCATTTTCTTGAGCCTCATACTGACACTGTTTGAGCGGTAGCACGTAAGACGGATAAAGTATCATACAGGACAGGCTGCTGGAAAGCCTGCCCTGTATGATGAAAGAAGATTACGATGTCGTTTGGTTTATCTGCAATAAAAGTGGAGTGCAAAGGCTCAGTTATATCCTGACTGTGCAATGTCAGAAAAGGCCGGCCTGTCTTGATAATCACCTTTGAATCCGCTATAATCCACATAAGAAGTAAAGTAATTTACTGCGATTTTTTAAGTAAATTATTGCTTTGACAGATTAATGAGCAGCAGGTGCATGACATGCAGATTGAAGAAACCTATAAAAGATGGTGTTCCCAGGCAACACTGGATCCGGATCTGACGGCTGAACTTAAAGAGATGGCAGGGAATCCTGCTGCGATTGAGGATGCTTTTTACCGTGAACTGGAATTTGGTACAGGCGGCCTGCGCGGCATCATTGGTGCAGGTACAAACCGGATGAATATCTATACGGTTGGCAAGGCATCACAGGGACTGGCAAATTATGTTGCAGCCAGCTTTCCGCCCCAGGCCAGGCGGATAGCCATCAGCTATGATTCCCGGATCAAGTCTGACCTTTTTTCAAAGGTAGCTGCAGGCGTGTTTGCCGCAAATGGCATTGAGGTGATGATTTATCCGCAGCTCATGCCAACCCCCTGTCTTTCATATGCGGTCAGAAAACTGCAGTGTGCTGTCGGCGTCATGGTAACAGCCTCCCATAATTCATCCAGGTATAACGGATATAAGGTATACGGAGCGGATGGATGCCAGATCACTTCGGAAGCAGCAAAAAAGATTCTCGGGGAGATTAACCGTCTGGATGTTTTTGACGATGTCAAAATCATGGCGTATGAAGACGGTGTCAGCGCAGGCAGAATTCATCAGATTGGCGAGGATGTTCTGACGGATTTCATCAGCGAAGTGATGGCGCAGAGCGTTCTGGGAGATGCGCCGGCAGACAGGACGGCAGCCATAATATACAGTCCTCTCAATGGTACTGGACGTGTTCCTGTCCTCAAAACCCTGTATGAGGCAGGATATTCGAATATTACGGTTGTAGCCGAGCAGGAAATGCCGGATGGCCATTTTCCAACCTGTCCATATCCCAATCCCGAAATCCGTGAGGCTATGGAACTGGGAATTACGTATGCGGAGCGCAGTCAGGCAGATCTGCTGATGGCGACAGATCCGGACTGTGACCGGATAGGCATTGCTGTCCGGAATGATGAGGGCGGATATACACTGCTGAGTGCCAATGAAACCGGAATGCTGCTGCTTGACTATATTTGCCAGCGGCGTCAGGCGATGGGGACCATGCCGCAGGATCCTGTCTTTATGAAGACGATTGTCACGATAGATATGGCGGAGCGGATTGCAGCTCATTACGGTGTCCGTACGGTCAATGTCCTGACGGGCTTCAAGTACATCGGTGAGCAGATCGGCCTTTTGGAAAAGGCGGGCAGACAGGATTCTTTCATTCTGGGCTTTGAGGAGAGTTACGGTTATCTGACAGGCACCTATGTACGGGATAAGGATGCTGTCAACGGTGCTTTCATGATTGCCGAGATGTTTGCTTATTACAGGGCGAAGGGAATCGGGCTGCTGCAGCGGCTGCAGGAACTGTATGCCGAGTACGGCATGTGTCTTAACACACTGCATTCCTATCAGTTTGAAGGTTCTGCGGGATTTGAAAAGATGCAGCGGATCATGACGGCGTTCAGAGAGTGCAGCGGAAAGATCGGTTCGTTTGAGATCGCTGAGGCGCTGGACTACAGTAAAGGACTTGACAATCTGCCCAGGTCAAATGTGCTCAAGTTTAAATTCTCTGATAACTGTTCTCTGGTGGTACGTCCGAGTGGAACCGAACCGAAACTCAAATGTTATTTATCCATTGCAGCCAAAGATCAGGCATCTGCTGAACTGGCCGAAAATGCACTTCATTTGGCAGTCAGTGACATTATTGAAACAGCATAAATCATTCTGCTGTGCAAAGCACCAGGATGATCAATCTGGGCAGTATGGAAAGCGCATGAGGCTCTGCCCATAAGCAGAAAGGAAGGCATGACATGATTTACCCGATTAAGATGACCCCCAGTTACCGGTACGGTGAGGCAACGCCCTGGGGTGGAACCGGACTTCGTGCATTTGGCAAGGAAATTCCGGATGAGCGGACAGGCGAGAGCCTGGAGGTATCTGTTCTGCCCGGCCTGGAGAGCCGTGATCCGGATGGAAAGACGCTGACGAGTCTGCTGGCAGACGGTGGTACGGATATGCGCGGCACCGGAGTGGATGAGACGTTCCCGCTGCTGCTCAAATTCATCAGTGCTGCAGACCGGCTGTCCGTACAGGTACATCCGGATGATACCTATGCCGGCGCTCACGAAGGCGGAAAGCTTGGAAAGACAGAGGCATGGGTGATTCTGAATGCGGAGCCAGGGGCTGAAATCGTGTATGGCGTCCGTCCTGGCGTGACAAAGGAAGCTCTGAGAGCAGCATGCGCTGAGGGCGGAGCTGCGCTGCAGGCGTGTCTCAACACCGTGCGGGTAAAACCAGGTGAGGTGTATTTCATCCCTGCGGGCATGCTGCATGCACTTGGCGGCGGCATTTCAGTTGCAGAAATTCAGCAGTCCAGTGATGTCACCTATCGCTTTTATGACTGGGACCGTATTGGAAAGAACGGGAAACCGCGTGAGCTGCATATTGAGAAAGGCCTGGATGTGGTGAATCCGGAACTGCAGATGAAAGCCTGCACCGGCCAGGAGAAAACTTCCGCGAATGTCAGGGATGTTGTGTATATTGACAATCCGGCATTTGTGCTTGAGATGTTTGAGCTCCTGGATGCAGATGCAAAAGCGGTGCTTGCGGCTGAGCCGGAGCGGTTCAGGATTCTCTGCGCACTCAGCGACGGAAAGCTTTGCTGGGACGGCGGATGCATGGATCTTAAGCTTGGAGATTCTGTATTTATTCCCGCTGCGGCACCGGACCTGTATCTGGCCGGCAGTCAGTGCGTGCTTTATATGAAGCCGGGCATTACGGCGTAAAATCAGAATAGCTGTACGCTCAGGGACCGGGGATCCGGTCCCTTTTTTGTATGCCCCTGGAACTTGTGAAAATGATGTCATTTGCATAAGAAAGGAGGTGATATATACCTGGCCCGATCAGCGCGTCTTCCTGGAAGATGAGTAAATGAAAAATAATAGAGACGCATGATCCTCTGGAAAGGCGCACCAGAGGCTGATTAATGTTTGATCCATTTGTTTCTGCCCACGACACAGAATGCATTTCAAAATGTTAGGTACCTTGACATTTGTGGATTTGAAGTCGTATAATAAGGTACCTTGATATTTTAAGGCTTTGGAGGCGTTTATGAGAGAGCAATATCCGGAGATGGACCTGAATAAAAGGATCATCTGGAATTTCTGGGACATCAGTCATACCATGCGCCGCATTTCCGAAGGGAAAGGCAGTCAGAAACGCATACTCATTCTTTTGCTTGAAGAAGGAAAGGCGCTTACACAAAAGGAACTGACAGACCGTCTGGAGGTTCAGCCGGGGTCCGTCAGCGAAGTACTCGGCAAGCTGGAAAATGCCGGTCTGATCATACGCACACCAAACGCAGAGGACCGGCGCACGATTGATATCTGCCTGACCGCGGATGGAGAGAAAGCAGCGAAAGAAGCCTATCAGCGTCGATGTGAGCGGCACACGCAGATGTTTACAGCGCTTACAGATACGGAAAAGGAAACACTGCTTGGACTGCTTGAAAAAATCAATCTGGACTGGGCTGGGAAATACAAAAAAGAAGAGGAAAAATAACATGTGGAAGTATGTCAGACGATATCTTGGGCTTGCCATTCTGGCTGCAGCGTTCATGTTCAGTGAAGTGCTGATGGATCTGCTGCAGCCGGAAATCATGAGCCGTATCGTGGACGAAGGCGTTCTGGGTGTCAATCACGGCGGGACGGGCGATCTGAACCTGATCTGGTCCCTTGGCCTCAGGATGATCTGTCTGGTGCTGATCGGCGGACTCTGTGGTTCGCTCAACAATGTATTCGTTCATATGAGCGCGCAGAATATCGGAAACGAGATGCGCAAGGATGTTTTTCGAAACATCATGACATTTTCTTTCCAGCAGATGGATCAGTTCGGTACCGGTTCCCTTGTAACGAGGGTGACAAATGATATTACACAGGTCCAAAATTTCGTATCGCTTTTTATTCGGGGAATGATACGCACGTCCATGCTGATGTTTGGCAGCATGTATTTTATGTTCAGACTGAACACGCAGTTTGGTCTGATTGTTCTGTGCGCATTCCCTTTCATTGTGGGCTGTCTTGTATTCTGCCTGAGTAAAGCGAATCCGCTCTTTTCAAAGCTGCAGGAACAGCTGGACAGAATCAATTCCATTATGCAGGAGGATGTATCCGGTATCCGGATCATCAAGGCATGCGTACGGGAGGTGTATGAAAAGGTACGCTTTGGGAAGGCCAATGACGATCTGATCAAAACCCAGCTGCATGTGCTCACGGTTTTCGCGTTCATGAATCCTGTTGTCAATGCACTGATGTATGTAGTTGTGACCATCATACTACTGACGGGATCATATGAGGTCGGCGCAGGTGTTACAACACCTGGCGTCATCATGGCTGCGATTACCTATACCACTCAGCTGCTCAATGGCATACTGGGACTTACGATGCTGTTTCAGGGGATCTCACGTGGATATGCCTCCTGGAAGCGGGTGCGGGAACTGATGAGCGTCCGGCCGCAGCTGCGGGACGGCGGTTTTGACGGAAATACGGACATTCATGGCAGTATTGAATTCAGAAATGTGTCGTTTGCCTATCCTGGCAGTGGAAAAACGGTACTGAAAGACATCAGTCTGACCATTCAGCCGGGTGAAACGGTAGCGGTCATGGGTGCAACGGGATGCGGAAAATCTACGCTGGTGAATCTGATTCCCCGGTTCTATGATGTCACCAGCGGCACCATCCTCGTGGACGGCAGGGATGTGCGGGATTACAATCTGAAAGCACTGCGGAGCAAGATCGCCATTGCCCTGCAAAAGAGTGAACTGTTCAGCCAGACGATTGGAGAGAATATCATCTGGGGCAGAGCGGACGCTGATGATACTGCTGTGGAGAGGTCTGCAGAGATTGCACAGGCAGACGGTTTTATCCGCAAAACGCCGGATGGCTATCAGACGATGGTGGCACAGGGCGGAACAAGCCTGTCCGGCGGCCAGAAACAGCGGGTATCCATCGCACGGGCCGTTATCAGGGACTCGGAGATCCTGATTTTTGATGATTCGAGCAGTGCGCTGGATCTGAAGACAGAAGCGGAACTCTTCTCCGCACTCAAACGGGAAAAACCAGGCACCACCAAGATCATTGTGGCGCAGAGGATTGCGACGGTACGCCATGTAGACCGCATTGTCGTACTTGAAAACGGAACCATAGCGGCATGCGGAAGTCATGAGGCACTGATGAATGCCAGCAGGACATACCGTGATATCTACGATTCTCAGATGGGAAAGGAGGAGCAGCATGACTGACAAAGACAAGCTGATTGAGCGTTCAATGCCCGGTGTGAAACGCCATGAACGCTTTGCAGAGGTTGAACATGCGGAAAATGTTGGCGGGACACTTAAGCGCATCCTTTCCTATTTTGTCAAGGAGCGGGGAATGGTGCTTGCAATGCTCTCTGTTGTCATATTCGGGACGCTGTGCGGCGTGTATGCGCCCAGCCTTCAGAGCCGTTCCATTGACATCATTGCGGGAAGCAGAAGCGATTATCTGCCTGCATCGCTGGCACTGATGCTTTGCGTGTACCTGGTTTACAGCGGATGTCAGCTCCTTCAGGGACTGCTCAGTGCCAGGATCAGTCAGCGGCTCGTATCCAGGATGCGGGGTGAACTGTTTGGCAAAATCGTTGAACTGCCGGTACGCTATCTTGATACGCATTCCCACGGCGATGTGATGAGCCGTATGACCAATGATATCGAAAATATCTCCACGACGGTATCGCAGTCGCTGCCGTCCCTGTGTTCCGGTGTACTGACCATCATAGGGACTGTGTCGATCATGCTGTATTACTGCTGGCAGCTGGCGCTGCTCAGCTTTGCCACGGTCATACTGACGGTTGCAGCTACCAAATTTCTTTCGAAAAAGGTGCGAAGGTTTTCAAGAAAGCGCCAGGCGCTGCTCGGTCAGCTGAACGGAACTGTTGAGGAGATGATATCCGGTTACCGGACGGTTGTGGCATACAGTCATCAGGACAGCACAACGGAGATGTTTTGCAAAACATCGGACTCTCTTACAAAAGCAGGCATCCGGACGGATGTCTTCAGCGGTGTAATGGGGCCGGTCATGAACTGTATCGGCAATATCGGCTTTGTGATCATTGCAGCATTTGGCGGTTATTTTGCGGTACATGGCATGATCTCCGTAGGCGTGATCTCTGCATTCATCGTTTATGCAAAGCAGTTCAGCCGGCCGATCAATGAAATAGCACAGATCTATGGGCAGCTGCAGACAGCGGTTGCAGGTGCAGAACGTGTATTTGCTGTTCTGGATGAGCAGAGCGAAGATGCAGGCGGCGAACAGCTGGCGGACAGCGGGGATGCTGCTGTGTATTTCAAAAATGTGAATTTCTCCTATGAGCCGGGGCATCCGGTAATCCGTGATTTTACACTGACCGTTCCAAGAGGAAAGAAAGTAGCGCTGGTCGGATCGACAGGCAGCGGAAAAACCACCATTGTGAACCTGCTGATGCGTTTTTATGACATTGACAGCGGAGAAATCTGTGTCGACGGACAGAACCTGTCAGATGTGTCGCGCAGCAGCCTGAGGAAGGCAGTGGCGATCGTTCTTCAGGACACGGTACTGTTCTCTGATACCGTGCGCAACAACCTGACTTATGCCAATGAAGGCGCAACGCAGGGACAGATTGAACAGGCAGCACAGATGAGCCGCGCGGACGGTCTTATTGCCACCCTTCCACATGGGTATGATACGGTGCTTGAGGCGGGCGGCATGAATATCAGCCAGGGTCAGCGTCAGCTGCTGACCATAGCCCGTGCCTTTGTGGCAGACCCCAGAATACTGATTCTGGATGAGGCAACATCCAATGTGGATACCCGTACGGAAAAGATGATTCAGAGCGCCATGCAGAAAATCATGGAAAACCGTACGAGCATCGTCATTGCACACCGCCTCAGCACGATCCGGGATGCAGACCTTATCGTCGTAATGGATCAGGGGCGCATTTTGGAGCAGGGCAATCACGAGTCACTGCTGAAGGCCAGGGGCAAATATTATGATCTGTATATGACGCAATTTGCCGGATTCTCAACCTGACAAACGAGCCGGTCCGTTTTCAGGCAGTGCTGTTACAACCGGATGCAGAGTCTTCATGTCTGCTGCGTGAGGCAAAGAGGACACAAAACAAGACCCGCCAGGGAACTGGCGGGTTTTGCTGATAATAAAACAGACAATGCCTGCATATATCAGTCCGGGATGGGGAACGCTATTTTTTGTCCTTCGGATTGCCGTTTGCGTAATCGCATAAAGAAGAAAGCGGACATTCTGTGCAGGCCGGATTGCGTGAATGGCAGATCTGCCGGCCATGGAAGATGAGCCAGTGATGGGCACGGCTCCATTTGTTCTTTGGAATATGGTCCATGAGCTGATACTCGGTGTTCAGTACATCGGAGGCATCCGCAAGACCGAGACGGTTGGTGACGCGGAACACATGTGTGTCCACTGCGATTGCATCTGCGCCAAAGGCACAGGACATGACGACGTTGGCGGTCTTGCGCCCGACACCTGGGAGCGCTTCGAGTGCGTCATGATCCTCCGGAACATTGCCGCCGTACTGCTGCATGAGCACATTTGCCATGGAAATGAGATTCTTTGCCTTGTTATGGTAAAGGCCGCAGGTGCGGATCAGCGCTTCCACATCTTCTGTGGATGCCTGCGAAAGGGCTTTTGCATCCGGATAGCGTTCAAACAGGGCCGGCGTAACCATATTGACCTTGATGTCCGTGCACTGGGCGGACAGGATGACAGCAACGAGAAGCTGAAACGGATTTGCAAAGTGAAGGGCTGGCCTGGCTTCCGGATATGTTTTCTCCAGAATATCGAGGATTTCGCAATAACGCTCTGTTTCGTTCATATGGATCACCGCTCAGTTGAGGTTGAAGGTAGCAGCGACATCATTGACCTGGTCACGCAGCGTGGTGAACTGCTCCGTCAGAACATTGCCGGCCTGCAGACGGATATCTGCAAGATCAAGGGTTTCTGTGCAGCGGCTGAGCAGTTCAGGGGCAACCAGAACCGTACCGGCACCATAGATATTGGAGGCCAGAATATTGAGACTCTGGAGACAGTAAATATGTGCACGCACGGTAGCCAGCAATGCAGCGGAGCTGGTGCCGCTTGACTGGGTAAGACGGTAGACGGCAGTCTGTGCGTCTCCGGCTTCGGAAATGGCTCGTGTAATCAGGACATCACGGGTCGTATCTTCAAAATTACGTGTTTTAAACAATGTATAGGAGACCCCGGCCAGCAGAATACACAGCAAAAAGATGATGAAAACAAGAATGCGCACCTTCCGCTTGTTCCGTCGCTTTCCGGATGTGACATCGAATGAATACATGAAATCTCTCCTTTAAGAAATAGATTTAGATATTATTCGAAAATTTTTATGCCGTATAGGTGTCGTAATTAAACAAAAAACAGACATTTTAACAGGGTATAGTATTCGACTCTCACATCGTTCTTTGCTTCGTTATGATCATAGATGTGAGAGGCTTATTCATACCATCCTATAAAAGCATCACTTTTGACAACTCGAAGAGAATAGCTTGTTTTTCCGAAGACAGTTTTCTATAGTTCTCGAAAAAGTCTTTCTCATTAGATGTTAAAACTGTCGTATCGGTCGTTTTCCCTCTGAATAGATAGTCGATGGTCACATCCAAGCGATCAGCGATCCTGTCAATATACTCGTAATAAGATTTGCCTTTTTCCCGTTTCCAATTCGAGAATGCACCCCGAGGTAATCCCAAATATTCTATCATTTCTTGATCTTGTATCTTTTTTTCTTTCATTAGCGAAATTATACGCTTTAACGTTTCATCTATCATTTTTTCCTCCACAACTATTGACAAATCGTCTATAGACGTTTATCATACGTACATCCGATACATGTGAATCTGCTCGGATGTTTGAGCCCGACGTGAACTATAGGAACATTGATTCCTCTAAAGGAGACTGGGCCTGCGGTATTTGCGATGTGTGTCATGCGTGTGCTTAGAGCGCCTAAAGGAGATTTGTCTCTCAACGATACCGCGATTCCTATTATATCATGTCATACTTCAAAAGGGTATGACATGATATGTAGGAGTTGTCATTGTTGTGAAGATACTGCGAAATGCAACAGAGTATTTGCGT
>JAFUHD010000171.1 GCA_017469025.1 Clostridia bacterium | reverse complement strand
CTTCTGCGTGGATTTCGTTTACGGAAAAAGGCCAGCCTTCAGAGAAAAATAGCCCACCAGCAGATGAAAAGTTATCTCTTACCACATAGGTTCGCATGGTCCCTGCATCTTCTTCGGGAAATCGCATAAATCGAAGATAATTCACAAGTCCCTGTCCATGCGGTAAAATTCTAGAAATCCTGTTCATCATGCTCCGAAACGCCTGAATGGTTGCAGTAGAACAGATCATTTTGCAGTATTCCCTTGAGCAATGGCTGTTGCAAAGCTTTTGAAATGGGCCGGGGATTCATTTGCAGACAGTCCTGGAGAGGACAGGTACAGGATATGCAGGCACAGTCATGAGGGATTCCCCGTCTTTGAATATGGTAAGGCATATAGCCCGGTGGTGAAATACCCACCGGACATTGCTGTTTTTGGCTTCCTTCCGGCGCCGTCTGGGGGATGCTGAAATCAGATATGCGGAGCCGGACGGCGGGTTAGAAAAAAAGAGAATCGGACCGGAAAAGTTTGTTGCTATGCCATATGGCTTTTAATAAAGTGGTGTGATATTATTAATCCAGTCTGATTTTCCCACGACTGTCTCAGATGATGGGAAATGAATCTTGGAGTAAAACGGGAGTAAATGAAAAGGAGATTTTAATCATGAAAAACAACAGACTTCGCATGATCTCAGGCTTTATTCTGCTGCTTTGTGTTATTGGACTTGTCGTTCCGGCACTGGCGCAGGACGGAACTGCATGGATAACCCTGGCAGACAATGGAATTGAGGCAAATTACACCGGCGTACAGACAGAGGGAAGCAGACTGACGATTACACAGCCCGGAGAATATGTGCTGACCGGTTCTCTCAGCAATGGACAGATCGTTGTGGACAGCGAGGAAGATGGAAAAGTGAAGCTGTATTTTGCAGGCGTTTCCATTCATTGTGAAGACGGACCGGCCGTGTATATCAAAAAGTGTTCGCCCCGTGTAAGCATTGAGCTTACGGAGAATTATGAGAATGTTCTGAGCGATGGCGCCGTATATGCAGATCCGCAGAGCAAGGTGGATGCGGTCATCTTCAGCAAAAGCGACCTGACCATTACCGGAAAGGGAAGTCTGAGCGTAAAGGGCGCTTACCGGGATGGCATTGTATCCAAGGACGACCTGCGTTTCAAAGGCGGGAAAATCAGTGTGGAAGCTGTACACAATGGCATCTGCGGAAAAGATGCTGTGGAAATCTATGCCGGAGATATAACGGTACATGCCGGAAATGACGGCATTAAGTCGACAAATGATGATCCTGAATGGGGATACATCAGGATAGAGGGCGGTACGGTCAGCATTACCTGCGGAGACGATCCACTGAAGGTGGTTCATGCGCTGTCTGTAACGAACAGTACAGTAAACGTTAAGGTGGATGCTTCCCTGAAGAAGTAAGCAGACTTTGAAGAAAAGACATGGCGGGCCACCTGGGGAACGCTGTGAGAAGATGCCCGGGGACAGACAGTCCCCGGGCAGAGTGATAAAGCTGGAGGGCGGTAGTACAGCATGAAAAAGGCTGTTTTTATTTTTTTTGTATTGTGCTTTGTCATGGCCGTTCACGTCCATGCAGAAAACCTCTATGATCCGTCGGTCCTGGTGCCTGTATCCGGAATTGAGGGAACTGACGGAGGCGAAATCCGCATTTGCTGTGATGCTGCCGAAGAGGAAGTGTATCTGAAGCTGCCGCATCCGGCTGTGGAAACGCTTGCACAGGGGACGTATTGTCGTGTGGAGTACGAAATCAGTGTGGATGAGGTAACGGGCACATCGTGCCTGATTCCTGATGCATGGGATGCTGATTCATTCAGCCAGCTTTATACGCGGGACAGAAGGATTCCCATTGAGGAAAAGGGAACGGTCAGCGGTACATACTATACCAGGGCATCCGGGATACCGGAGGAGAACAGGGAGAACGCTGTGCTTATGAACACCGGTCTGTATCTTGCAGCCGGCAGTTCCATAAAGTGCAGCATCAGGCTGGCCGTATATGAGACGGACGAAATATCCGAGGACATCATAAGTGATATCTGCCCTGTCGGCTGCAATCTTTACTCAAACCAAATGTTGTCCCTGAAAGAACAATACAGCACAGCAAACCCGGACGGCAGTTTTACCACCTGTGTGGACAACCTGCAGGGGGAAAAGGAAGTCTATGCCAGTTTTAATCACAGGAGCCTGGCAGCCGTCATCCCCGGAGAAACATATAAAGTGGAGTATCAGATTGATACAACCGAGGCTGAAGGAGAATGCTATGTTGTACTGGATTCAGAAAACAAGTCACAGCACAGCCAGATGTTTCACAGTGATAAAACGGTACCGGTCCGCAAGGCAGGCAGGGTCAGCGGTTCCTTTGTTGTAACTGCAAACAGTGATACACCGGAGGAGAACATCAGACTGCTCATGATGCGCTCCTATATCTATGTGCCGGTGGGCAGAAAGATCAGCTGTACCGTGGATGTCAGGGTCTCCCGTGTCAAAATTCATACGGTCACGGTGCAGGCAGATGATTCGTTCTCATTGCCCGGATATGATACGGATGCGCATGAACAGGGGGAGCAGATCCAGTTCAGGGTTGCCCGGGATGGCGGAAAACTGTATCAGATACAGGTCTTAAATGCGGAGCAGGATGAGATTGATTTCACGTATGACGGGAATGCGCTTTCTTTTGAAATGCCGGACAGCGATGTTACGGTTAATGTTCAGGTATATCGGCTATCCTATATAAAAGACGGGATTGAGGTCAGGATGCAGCAGATCGGGCAGGCATACTATCTGCTTTTGCCTGCCTATGCAGATTTCCATGCACTTCCGTTA
This sequence comes from Clostridia bacterium, assembly GCA_017469025.1. Classification (GTDB taxonomy): domain Bacteria; phylum Bacillota; class Clostridia; order Christensenellales; family Aristaeellaceae; genus Ventricola. The sequence goes on along the minus strand of JAFUHD010000171.1, from coordinate 11,224 downwards.
ACGGGAAACCTGACGCTCAGGGGAGAAAAAGCGGATGTACGGACAGATGAGGGCGTCCCGATTGATCTGACTGCGCTTTTTGAGGCGGACATGACTGCCGGTGAACTGTATGAACTGCAGATGTTCAGCGGAGATACGTATATTGACAGTGTAAAGGTTATGAAGGCGGACTGTCTGAACACGCTGTACATATCTTCGGATGTCAGCATAGATGAAATCAACAAGAACAAGGAAACCAATGGAAAGGGCGCGGTTTCGCTTGTCGGTGTGGATGGCTGCGTTCTGATTGACAATGCCTCCATGAGCCGCTTTCATGGACGCGGCAACACGTCATGGACGTACAGCAACGGTAAAAAATCGTATACCGTCAAACTGGATAAGAAGGCAGAACTGATTGCAGGTGCCGGAAAAGCCAAAAAATGGTGCCTCATAACTGACAACTGCGGCGGTGAACAGGTGGACTGGGTGCATGAAGCATCCGGACTGGCCAATTTTACCGCATACAGCATGTACCGGCAGATTGGCGGCGCATATGCAATTGACTGTGAGATGATTAACCTCTATGTCAATGGATTCTATCATGGAACGTATCTTTTGACGGAAAAGGTAGAAATCGGGAAGAACCGGGTGAACATTGCTGAAACGGAATATGAAGAGGAGGACAAGACGTACAGGATACAGGTCCGGCCTTCTCAGGACAGCGGAGAGAACAAGCCGAAACGCTGGGATGAGCTCACTTCTGAATTCGTGACGGATGACGCAGATCCGGGTATCTGTGCGGGAATACAGGCATATCAGTATGCACCGGGATCCAGAGTGCTGGGCGTAAGTGGCGGATTTTTACTGGAGATGGACCGGAACTTTTCAAGAGAGGCCAGCTGGTTTGTGACGCGGCGGGGATACCCGTATACGCTCAAGGAGCCGGAATATGCGACACGTGAACAGGTGCAGCAGATCGCGGTTTACATTCAGGGTTTTGAGGATGCCATATATGCCGAATCCGGATATAACCGTCAGATGAAGCATTATACAGAGTATCTGGACCTGAACGCGGCAGCCGCGAAACTGCTCATCGAGTGCATCACGACGCAGACGGATACGTTTATTACGAGCTGCTTTATGGTGGTGGACAGAGATTTTGACAGGATCAGGTTTGGCCCGGCCTGGGATTATGATGGAACGAATTTGCATACGTCATTTTCAAATTCTGTTTTTATGTCCGGTTCCGCTGAGCAGGGGATGACCAACCAGAAGGAAATCGCCAATAAGCTGTTCAGCCATGGGGAGCTGGCACGGTGTGTTACCATGATGTCCGATACGGCACTGAGAGAGGCTTTTGATGCGCAGACGCCGCTTTCGATGGACGGAAATGGCGGAATGATGGATGTGGCCATTTCAAGACTTGCCAATTCTCAGAAGATGAATATGCTGTTGTATCCGAATACTGAGAATGATCTCAATCCGACAGATGATTTTGCCGGATTCAAACAGAACTTCATAAAGCGGTATGAGAAATGGTATTCGGATATCTTCACGGAGACAGCTTTGGAAGGGCTTGCACTTGAAAATCACGGTGATTACATAAAAGCGGTTGTTACCGGTACAGCGGATAAAATTGCCTGGTATCGGGTAGATGCTGAAACCGGAGAGATCGGGCAGGCTGAGATCTCAGAAGGCATGCTGTATTATCCGGATACAGATGGAATCTATTGTGCCAAAGCGACTGGAAAATGCATCTATGACAGTCATGTGGATACCATGTATACCAGTATTGTGTATGAGAAGAAATGACATTGGACCAGGCATGGGATTTAAAGCATATGGACGACGCGCAAAAGCAGATGTCCCGGCGCCTTGCGCCGGTTTGTCCAAACGACACATGATGCCGAAAACAAAACCATGTCATTAAAGCAGGAAATGTACTGCTTTGGCCTTTGGCTGCTTACCGGAAGCATCTGCCTGTACTTGAAAGCAGAATGAAGAGCCCTGCTGCATTTTCTCTGCGATATGGCTGAAATTGAAAAGATGATTGGTCCCCGTTATGAGGGCGGCACGGTCAGATACCGCTTTCGTAATGGGGACCTTTTTTGTGAACAGGCCGGTATCTTGTGCTGTTCCGGACCTGTAACTGTGTATACGGCCTGTACAGCAAAAGTGAAAAGGGAATGTTGTTCATGACAACAGGTGTCTGTCTGACGACGTTGCTTTTGACAACAAATCCCAATCCGGCACTGCAATTCTGCAGATTTCAGATTTGTGCACAAAAGTGGGCGAAACCGTTGCTTTTGTACACTGCATCTGCTAGAATATCACCACTTTTAGTGATATGATAATTCAACACTGTTTTGACACCGACAGCGACAAATTGGATGGAGGCACCCATGAAACACCTATCGCTCAAACTGCTTTCCGAAAAGGTCGTCAGCCGCAGGAAAACGCTGAGACTCTCGCAGACGGAGCTTTCAGAAAAAACCGGTATCAACCGTTCAATTCTTTCACGCCTTGAATCGGGCAATTTTTCTCCTTCTGTGGATCAGCTGCTTTCGCTTTCTGAGGCACTGGATTTCGAGATGACAGACGTGATCGTGGAGAATGAGAAAGAAACTGCGACAGTGGAACGCAGGAGGATTGCTATAGCTGGAACAGGTTATGTTGGACTTTCTCTGGCTGTTCTTCTGGCACAGCATAATGATGTGACCGCTGTGGATATTGTAGAGGAGAAGGTGGATAAGATCCGGCACTGGGTAAGCCCGATCCAGGATGAGTATATCGAGCATTATCTGGCGGAACATGAGGAACGCGGGCTGAATCTTTCTGCAACTACGGATGCCGCAGCGGCATATGCCGCTGCAGATTTTATTGTGGTGGCAGCCCCGACCAATTATGATCCAAAGACAAACTTCTTTGACTGCAGCGCGGTGGAAGCTGTGTTGGCTGCTGTCAGGGAAGCTACCGGTATGCGGGACCGTAAACCGACGGTTGTCATAAAATCCACAATTCCTGTCGGATATACGTCACACATCCGAGAGAAAATGGGAATGGAGAATATTATTTTCAGTCCGGAGTTTCTGCGGGAATCCAAGGCACTTTATGACAACCTCTATCCCAGCCGGATTATTGTGGGCAGTGACGAGATGAATATGGAGGCGGCAGAGCAGTTTGCGTCCATGCTGCAGCAGGGGGCAATCAGGAAGCACATTCCTGTTCTGTTTATGAACACGACAGAGGCAGAGGCAACAAAGCTGTTTGTGAATACCTATCTTGCACTGCGGGTATCCTATTTCAATGAATTGGATACCTATGCTGAAGTGAAGCATCTGAGTACTTCGGCTATCATCAAAGGCGTGTGTCTGGATCCGCGGGTAGGTGATTTCTACAACAATCCATCCTTTGGGTATGGCGGTTACTGTCTGCCGAAGGATACCAAACAGCTGCTGGCCAACTATCAGGATGTGCCGGAAAACCTGATCCAGGCCATTGTCGAGAGCAACCGGACCCGTAAGGACTTTATTGCGGACCGCGTCATGGAAATTGCAGGCATGTATACAGCTTCTGCCAACTACAGTTCGGATCTTGAAGAGCGGCAGAAGGAAAAGGTTGTCGGGGTATACCGGCTGACCATGAAAGCAAACAGTGACAATTTCCGGCAGTCTTCCATTCAGGGCGTCATGAAGCGCATAAAGGCAAAAGGTGCGGCAGTTGTGATCTATGAGCCTACGCTGGAGGACAACACGACGTTTTTTGGTTCCGTTGTGGTCAATAATCTGAAGAAATTCAAGCAGATGTGCGGCTGCATCATTGCCAATAGGTATGATTCTGTGCTGGATGATGTAGCTGAAAAAGTATATACACGAGACTTGTTCAGGAGGGATTAATCTGTGCGTTGCGTAGAAGTGTTTCATGGTATATATGACCGGGATCCGGATGGTGTGGCATTTTGCCCGTACCGGATTTCACCGTTGGGAGCTCACATAGATCATCAGTTCGGGAGAATCAATGGCCTTGCGCTTGATAAAGGCATTCATATTGCATATTCAGCCAAGCATAATGGTGTCATCGAGCTTAAGAGTCTGAATTTCCCCAAACGGGCACAGTTTCATGTGGCCGGTATTCCGGAGGAAAAGGTCGGTGACTGGGCAGATCACATGCGTGGAGCCGCGAAGATGCTGGGAGAAAAGTATCCGCTTCGCATGGGACTGTCTGCCGTAATTGAAGGAACGCTGCCTGTCGGCGGACTGAGCTCCTCTGCAGCGGTCATTATTGCTTTCCTGACTGCACTGGCGAAGGTAAACAATATTACACTCGGTGACTGGGAAATCATCATGATGGCAAAGGCTGCTGAGAACCGGTATGTGGGTGTCAATTGCGGAAAGCTGGACCAGTCGTGCGAGGTCCTTTGCAGGAAGGATCAGCTGCTGTATCTGGACTGCAAAGATGACAGCTATGAACTGATTCCCATGAATCCTGCCATGAAGCCGTTCAGAATAGCTGTTCTGTTCAGCGGTTTGGAACGTTCTCTTGCCACCAGTGCATACAATCTACGCCAGGATGAATGCAAGGCGGCAGCGTATAATCTGCTGGCTTACGCAGGAATGGAGTATGGAAAGTTTGCGGATACAAGACTTCGTGATGTGCCTGCTGACGTGTATGAAACCTATAAGGACCGCCTGCCGGAGAATTTCCGTAAACGTGCAGAGCATTATTTCACAGAGATTGCCCGTGCAGATGCCGGAGCTGAAGCCTGGCGGAAAGGCGACCTTGATGAATTTGGCAGACTGATATTTGCCAGTGGAAAGAGCAGTGTGGAGAATTATGAATGCGGATGTCCGGAACTGATCACGATGTACAACATCATGACAGAGACGGATGGCATTTATGGCGGACGATTCTCGGGAGCAGGATTCAAGGGCTGCTGCATGGCGCTGATTGATCCGGATAAAGCAGATGAAATTGAAAGGACCGTAACAGACAGATATCTGAAAGCGTATCCTGGCCTGACTGGTAAATACAGCTTCCATCTCTGTGACAGTGCGGATGGCGTAAAACGATGAAATGTCTTTTTCTGGCTGCGGGTTATGCAACCCGTTTGTATCCGTTGACGGAGAATTTTCCCAAACCCTTGCTGGAAGTAGGGGAAAAAACCATCTTGGACTGGCTCATAGATGATGTAAAAGAGCAGGTTGACGAATTTATCGTCGTCAGCAATCACAAGTTTGCTGAACAGTTTCAGATGTGGGCGGATAGACACACCATCCAAATCACTGTCGTGGATGATGGAACCAGTACCAATGAGACAAGACTGGGTGCTGTAAAAGATATTCAGTATGCTGTTGAGCAGCTCGGCATCGATGAAGATATTCTGATTCTGGCAGGAGATAATGTGCTGGATTTCAGTCTCATTCCTTTTATTCGGTTCGGACAGAAGTATAACTGTTCCTGCATCATGTGTTATGAGGAAAATGAACTGGCCCGTCAACAGAGAACCGCAATAATTACGGTGGATACAGACAGCACCATTACCAGCTATGAAGAAAAGCCCAAAAAGCCAAAGAGTAATCTGGCAGTACCGCCTTTCTATTTTTACAAGGCTCAGGATGTCAGCAGGATACCTGAAGCGCTGGCAGCCGGATGCGGATATGATGCGCCGGGCAGCTTCGCGGCGTGGCTGTCATCAGTGACGCAGATGAAGGCTTACCGGATGCCGGGCAAACGGTATGATATCGGAAATCTGGAGAGCTATGAGAGGATTCGGTCGACCTATACCGGTTTGAATTGACAAGGTCATTTTTATATACTCAGGGGTGTCTGTTCCTGCACACATGAAAGGACCGGTTTGTTTCTGATTTGGAGATGGTTTCAGTGCAGGAAAATAGCGTGGCTGAGGTGTATAGTCAAAGTATTTCGTGCGTAACGGTTTACTCTGCACAATGCAGCAATGACGAACGCTCGAGTGGCGAAACAGAGAAGGGAAAGCGTAAATGCAGAAGATTGATTTGAATAATAAAACGATTCTGGTGACAGGATCACCGGGCTTTATTGGTGCCAACCTTGTGATTCGACTGCTTAAGGAGATGCATGGCGGTACAGTTGTCAGTCTGGATAATATGAATGACTATTATGACCCAGGGCTCAAGGAATACAGACTGGGACTGGTAGAAAAGGCGGCGCAAAACAGCCAGGTCAGACATATCTTTCATCGGGGGTCTATTGGTGACAAGGCACTGGTCGATGATCTGTTTGATACCTATCATTTTGATGTTGTAGTAAATCTGGCTGCACAGGCGGGGGTAAGGTATTCCATAGATCATCCTGATGTGTATATTGAATCCAACATTATTGGCTTTTACAATATTCTGGAGGCCTGCCGTCATAATCCTGTAGAGCATCTGGTTTATGCATCCAGTTCTTCTGTCTACGGCGGGAATACGAAGGTACCTTTTTCAACTGAGGATAAAGTCGACAATCCGGTGAGCCTATATGCTGCCACAAAGAAGTCAAATGAACTGCTGGCCCATGCGTATTCCAAACTTTATAATATTCCCTCTACTGGACTGCGCTTTTTTACGGTATATGGCCCTGCAGGGCGTCCTGACATGTTCTATTTTTCGGCAACGAATACGCTGTCCAAGGGTGGAAAAATAAAGATATTCAACTACGGAAACTGTAAACGTGACTTTACGTATGTGGATGATATTGTAGAGGGTGTTTATCGTGTAATGCAGGGGGCACCGGAAAAAGTTACGGGAGCAGATGGTCTGCCTGTTCCGCCATATGCAGTCTACAATATTGGAGGAGGCAATCCGGAAAATCTCCTTGACTATATCAGTACTCTTCAACAGGAACTGGTGAGAGCTGGCGTACTTCCGGCAGATTACGATTTTGAAGGACACCGGGAACTTGTCGGTATGCAGGCAGGAGATGTTCCGGTAACTTACGCAGATTCCAAAGCACTCGAACGGGATTTTGGTTTTACACCCCAAATCGGTATTCGGGATGGTCTCAGAGCTTTTGCAGAGTGGTATGCTGAGTATTACAAGTAAAACAGATGCTTTCTTGAAGACAATGCGTAGGTAACTTGAAGGCTCTGAAAAATGGAGGGAAGGCTTTCTGTTTTCTGACAAGAAGATTTCTGATTATTATTCAGGCTGAAAGCACCGGGTCTTAGTGACAGCCTGACAGGATTGCCCAGCACTTTGCGCTGGATTGTCATAAAATGATAACTGCTATTGATATGGTGCCGAAAGCACAACTATGTTATTACGAGAGGTAAAATGCATTTACAGGGTGTTCCTGAACGTGCTTCTTCACATTTTGCTGTTGTTCGTTTTTTCGAACAACAGTTTTTTGCAATTTTTGTGCATTATTAGACAAATAGTGACTCTGGTTTGCACATTTAGCATTTTTGAATATCGATTCAATCATCCTTTCTGGGATTTCTTGGCATTACAGATTTTCCTGTTTTTTACTGCCCAAATTAACGTCCGGAGGGTTACATGCACTCAGTGAAATCTTTATTATTCTTCTCTAGTAGTTCAAAAAACGATTTCTGATACCAAATATGGTTAAAATCACTTCTGCTGAAAAAGAATATTAAACAATATCAAAGCGATTTTAAGGAATATGAGCGATTTGACATGAAAATAAATTGCAAAAAGTGATCCAAAATGGTTGTATAACTATTTGGGAAGTGGTAGAATGATATTGGAAATGAATATGGTGTTCAGGAGGTGATTCTACTGCGATGAAAAGACGAAAACGGCTTGCAGGCCGCATTCTTGAAGCGAGAAAAACAGCTCTGATGGACAAAAGACTTTCTTTGGAAGAGAGGGAAGTGGAGAAAAACAGGCTATTACGTCGGCTTGAAGAGCTCGAAGCGATGCCGGCAGATGACTGGCATATGGCGTTCGAAGCGGCAATCAGGATAGCACTGTATAAGTATAGAGACAGATACAGCCTTATCAGGGAAACCCGCTTGGGGAACCAGCCTCCGAGGGCAGATTATCTCATTATCAAGAGTGAGCCTGAAGTCAGGTTTGATCTGCCGATGTTCTCACTGTTTAGGAAACATAATATTGTAGAATATAAACGGCCGGATGATCAACTTAACGAGCGTATCATTCGAAAAGCAATTGGATATGCAAACTTCTATATCGGCACCGCGGAAAGAGAAAGAGAAGGAGATGTGCCTTCCGACGAAGTAACGATCTCGCTGTTTCATAATACCATGAATGATAAGCTGCTCAGCAGGATGAAGGCGGAGCAAACAATTGAGGTGGATACGAATTGTCCGGGACTGTATTATGTGAGAAAACTTACAGATCTGCCTATGCAGATTGTCATCGGCAGTGAACTAGAGGGAACTGAATATGCTGCATTTCGTGCGCTTACCAGCAAGCCTTCTCTGCACGATATAGAGCAGTTGATTAGAAATGGAAAGAATACGACAGATTCTGATCAGCGGGATGACTACAGAATGATTTTCGAATTGATCGGACATAAGAATCCGGGAATCTTTCTGACAATACCGAAAGGGGGAGAAAAAATGGGCGATATTTTCTTTGATCAGATTTTTGCGGATGAATACAAACAGAGAATAAAAGAGAATACAGAGCAAGTCACCAAGCAAGTCACCAAGGAAGTTGCCGAAAAAGTTACCAGCAACTATATAAGGAGACTGATGGATTCGTTGAACGTGGATGTGAACAAGGTGTTTGAATTGTTGAACATTGCACCATCTGAGCAAGAAGAGTACATTCGTCTGATTAAGCATACCTGAAATTTGAACGGATAACTGTGATGCAGACGGTGCTTTTGCATCACAGTTTGCTTAAAATAATACTGATGCCCGATTAAGTGAATAGTTTGAGACAGGCTGTTGTTAAAGAAAGGGCGATTAATAGAAAATGGGTGATATTTTCTTTGATCAGATTTTTGCGGACGAATATAAACAAAGGATAAGGGAGAATAAAGAGCGGGTCACCAGAGTAGTCACCGAGCGAGTCACCAGGGACGTTAAAGAACAAGTCACTAAGGAAGTTACCAGCAACTATATAAGGAGACTGATGGATTCGTTGAACGTGGAAGTGAACAAGGTGTTTGAATTGTTGAACATTGCACCATCTGAGCAAGAAGAGTACATTCGCCTTATTAAGCATACCTGAAATTTGAACGGATAACTGTGATGCGGGCGGTGCTTTTGCATCACAGTTTGCTTAAAATAATACTGATGCCCAATTAAGCGAATAGTTTGAGACAGGCTGTTGTTATAGTAAGCGCAAAAAAAGATTGTCGTTTACAACTGCTCTAAGGGGAGTATATAATTGCCTCATGGAGGTGATTCCGTGAGGAATAAGATATACAAATCAGATAGAAATGCCTTGTTAGAAACTGGCAAGCAGTTGCTACTGGATAACGACGATTACTTGTTTGGCTTCCGAGTTACGTTGGTGAATATGGTTTTGGCTGGGCACGAAGCATCAGAAATAGCAACACACGGCGGTATTGAGCTTAGGTCTCTTCAGAGGTGGGTTAAAAACGTTGACGAAGCGAACTCGTTTGATGTGTTGCGTCCCAAACGTCCGACAGGGAGACCAAATAAGCTGACAACCGCTCAAAAGGCAGAACTCAAGGCTGTTCTTACAAGCGATCCTCTCGATTACGGCTATAATGTATGGGAAGGAAAGACAGTTTCTTCCTATATTAATAGCGTCTATGGTGTAGAACTTAAAGTCAGGTCATGCCAGAACTTGATGCACGAACTGGGGTTCTCATTAATCCGACCACAACCTCACCCCAATCACGAGCCGGATCAAACTCCTCGCGAAGAGTTAAAAAAAACTGACTTCGCTGATGGACGATCCGTTTGCTATCGTTGTATCTCAAGACGAGGTCCATTTCATGCGCCAAACAGGCATTGGCAGGATATGGTGCCCGACCGGAAGCACTCCAATTGTTGGATCACCGCCAGGAAAGGACGGCGTTCTTTACAGTGGATTTGTCATTCTTGGGAAAGAGAATGGTCATGTTTATGTAAGCAAGCCGGATATTTTCACGTTTGAGACGACGATAGCATCTATTCGAGAATTCCTTGAGAAATACCCAATTCCTTCCTGCTGCAAATATCATATGATTCTCGATAATGCACCATGGCACCGGAAAGCCAAAAGGCTTATAAGGGAAGACACCGCAGGGGAGTATTCTGATATTAACGAGAAAGTCGTGTTTCTGGACATTCCACCATACTCTCCCGACCTAAACCCAATCGAAATCCTGTGGAGATTAGTTCGACGTGAAGTGACTAACAACCAGTATTTTCCATATCATGAACTGTTCGAACAAACAATCGATGCGTATCTTATGCAATTTGCTATACATACTGAGAAAATCGCTACACTTTGTACATTCAACTTCAATGACGACAAGAAGTCGCCCAAAAAATACTTCCTTGTCGGTCTTCACTACATGGTTGTTCGTTCCGGGAAGAAGATACGGCGAAACAACAGAGTAAAGACAATGACTATTCGCCCCGAATCACCCTTGCCTACCATCTACTACCGCCACGACATGGTATTGGGGGTCTGGACAATAGTCCATTGGGCTGTCTAAACGACAAACTTTATTGCGCTTACTATAAAGAGGTCATGGAATCCAAATCAATCATTTCCTGCTTATATTATACTCTTAAAACCCATCCTAACAAAATAATGCTGTTTTCTACAGCATTAAGCCTCAAACTGCTCCCCAATCCGAAATGTATGTGTCAAACGTCTAAATCAATACTTTTCTATCGGAGTCTATTTTGACAACTTTTATATAATGGTAAAATATTACATAATAATGTGTGATTTGTCAACATCATTTTTCCAGCTTTCCCGCGGCTTTCCCGTGGAAATTAACGGCTGAAGGAACTACACACCGGCTAAAAGCCGGTGGTTTCCATGGGCTGAAGCCCAAACCTTCGACTGAAAGTCGATTGTTTTCGGCTAAAGCCGTTGTCAAACACTGAAACTGTGGCTCCGGCTAAAGCCAATCATTACAGACTAAAGTCAGCTTAAGTATTATTCATTTTGTCTAAAGACAACTTAAGGTCCGGCTTTTCTACTCGAAGATTTTTATATTATCTTCCTCATTTCCCTGGTTCTCGATATATTGCTTTATTGTATCTTCGGTTACTTCTCCTACACTTCCGTAGTAGTAGCCTCTTGCCCATAGGTGTTGTCCCCAG
>JAFUHD010000170.1 GCA_017469025.1 Clostridia bacterium | reverse complement strand
GAAAAGAGAATGGAGAAACAAAGAAGGGCCCAGGGAAGATACCGGTCAAATCTGAACTTTTTTCCCATGATAAATCACCTGCTTAATATCAGACGGTTATTTATGCTTCTTGAGGCTGATGAACAGGTACGAAGCGTGCCTGATTCATAATGGGATGCTCGAGACGAATGGCATTCTCCCTGGGACATACCATCACACAGCAGCCGCAGTAGTAGCATTCGCCGGGATACAGAACAACAGGCGGCCGGCCTTTCTCCGGATTGGGAATCATGATGTCAACCTGGCAGATATTGACACAGCGGTTACAGCCGATGCAAAGCCCGGCATCAAACTGAATCGGTCTGGCGCTGCAGGGAACAGGTGAAGCGGTAAAGTGCATGATTTATGACCGTCCTTTGGTGATATAGTCGCGGTTAAGCGATTCGTATTCGGCTTTGATGGCGCCGAAATAGCGATGCGGAACCGTACGGTGGATAATCTTTCCACCTTCCTGATGCAGCACGATAAAGCCTTTCTCCGCATCTGCGGCAGTACTGTCCGAATCACTTCTTTCAAAATATAGCGGTTTTGAACTGGATTTACGAATCAGACATGCATTCAAAATCAGAAGCGACACGTCAAGAATATCCAGGCCTTCATGTGTCCGCATGAGGTCATGAGGAGTCTGACAATACAGCTGCGGAACAATTTCCTGTTTATAATCGTTCAGGAGGCGCAGACCTTCTTTGAGCAAATCATCATTTTTAACGGCGCCGCAGTAATTCTGCATGGCTTTGGAGACAGCCATATTCAGCTCCCGCCAGGAAATGCCGTCATTGCGATCCAGCGGCGCATACAGGCGTTTTCGCTCCTGATCAATCTGCTCCATATCAATATCGGCAAAAGAAATGCTTTTTGACCATTTTGCGGCTGTCCGGCCGGCATAATGTCCTGTTGCACATGCAAAACCACAGCAGTCAGAGGCGAAGAGCTGGTCGCCGGCTGCATAGATTCCTTCAATATTGGTCTGCAGGTTCCAGTCATGCATAATTCCGCCGGGAGCACCAAACAACTGCCTTTCCTGGCCAAGAAAAGCAGCGGACTGCCATCCGGATCCATAACTCTGCAGCATATGCTTTGCGGGATCAAAGCCCCGGCGGGTATAGTTGTCCAGAATGGGAATTTTCGTTTTGGCTTCTTCGCCGACCATCATGCCCCAGATGACCCTGCGTTCCATTTCGGGCATACGGGAAAGATCAGCATAGAAAGGGAGCCTGTAACCGCGGGCAATCAGCGTGTCAAAGTCCAGTGTTTCCGGTCCCCGGTACGGATACTTTGCTTCGTCAATGACACCGCCTTTCAGAAAGAATTTCTGACCTTTTGCAGGTCTGTATCTTTCGGAGACGGTTTTCAGTTCGTTCCCGTCGCGGTCAACGTAAGGGATTTCAACACCGCGCGCATCAACCATGGTTGCAGCGTACCAGGTGTTGTGATTGTTCCCTGTACCGTAAGGTGGAAAGCTTCTGCCGGCAGCAGAGAATTCTCCACGTACTGATTTTTCCATCATCGTGAACTCAATGCCGGCGCGCCACCCCATTGCATGTCCGCTGCCAATACTCTGAGGTGGACGGAATTCGCACAGACCAACCAGGTCCGGATTGAACAGCCAGATTCGTGCAGGTCTTGACATGGCAAGGATGGTCGCTTTGGACCTGAAAACCATCAGCTTTCCTGTACGAACGTTCATGCCAATTGCACCTGCACCGCAACGGGTTCCATTCCGGCTGCCGGTGAGGAGGGCAGTGGCTTCAACACGGTCGAATATCCGTACACCCAGACGTTTCAGCTCTTTGTAAAGTGCCGGTTTGATGGTTGATCCCCATACACGCAGTGTAAATCGGTTCTCATAATCGTAGGCAAACATCAGACCGGTTTTTTCATCACGGAATTCTGCTCCGATAAATTCACCGTCTGTATCGCGGATTTTACCGCCGTACCGTTCAATGTCCAGAAGACGGTCATATCCTTCTCGGCACTCAATGTAATGGGCAATGCCATTGCTGTATTCATCCTGTTCTTCAATATATGCCTCTGTGATTTCTTCGGGTGTAACTTTGGAACATGGATTGGTACAGGCGGATTCCCAGTGATCAAAACCGCTGCCGGCAGATCCGCTCCGTTCTGTTGCACCTTTTTCGACAAGAATAACAGAGCATCCTTTTTCAGCAGCGGCAATTGCAGCAAAACAGCCTGCAAGTCCACCACCAAGGACCAGCACATCACTTTCGGTGTGTTCAGTCTGAGCGGTTTCATCGGGGTAAGGCCATTCAAATTCTCTAGTCATACAGCGGTCCCTTTTCGATTTAATCATATTGATAAGCCTTCAGCATTATATCACAGATTCCGGTGAATACAAGGGAACCGGGAATGGCCTGATGTCATGAATTGACAAAAGGCAAACAAAAGGAGATAATGAAATCAACGATCAGGAGGACTGATCCTACTGACAACACAAGACAAATAATCATGAAAGGAATAACGACGGTGTCGGTTGATATTGTTGATGACGGAATCCGAAAAGGATTGTTTAAAAGGGTCAACATCGCTGTGATAGTGCTGATGCTGGTTCTGTCTCTTGCTCTATTTTATTATGCGGCGGTGAACCAAAGATATGCACTTATTGATGATTTTACGGGCTTTCATCAGGCTGAGTACATTCGTATAACGTCAATTGCTTTTACCTGTGTTTTTGCAGTGACCTTTCTGTTTCAGATTCAGGAGCTCAGACGCATGCCACTGCTGTATGTAATTCTGGCGGCGGTGATGACTGGACTTGTTCTGCTCGGCAAAATCTCTTTGCTGGATTATCAGAGCGATGATTATGAGATCTTTCTGAGCGGGTGGATTTATGAGTATTCTGAGATGTCGCTCTGGCAGTCATTTGGAACGTATATTGGTTCCGATTATTCCCCGCCGTATCTGTATTTTCTGGCGTTTATCTCACGCATAAAAGGATTTCCGTGGCTGTACCTGATTAAAGCGATTTCCATTTCTTTTGACGCGCTTCTGGCGTTTGGGATCATGAAGCTGGCAGGGCTTAAATATGAAAGTCCGATGGTACGGCTTGGCGCTTTTTTTATCACGCTTGTGCTGCCTACGGTTGTATTTAATGGCGCATATTGGGCGCAATGCGACGCAATATACACCTCCCTTTGTATTCTTGCAATTTATCTGGCACTGAAAAAGAGAGATTTGTGGTCTTTTTTGGTATTTGGCATTTCTCTTTCATTCAAATTGCAGACAATATTCTTTTTGCCGGTCCTTATGCCGCTCTGGCTCAGAAAGGACATCCGTCTGCGTGGGCTGATTCTGATTCCTGCAGGGTATATGCTTATGATGCTTCCGGCACTGTTGGCCGGAAAGTCGCTGCATCATGTACTCACAGTATATTTTCAGCAGGCGAGTCAATATAATTATATAACAATGAACGGCCCGAGTTTGTATGAACTGATGCCTGTGACCATAGAGACACGGGAAACGTTTTATCGTATTTTTTCCCAGATGGCGATGCTTATATCTATTGGCTTTGTATTGTCAATCTGTATATTACTCAGCGTTTACAGGGGGAAAATAAACCATGATGCCGTACTGCTGACAGCACTGCTGTTTTTAACCGGCGTCCCCTTTCTGCTTCCAAAGATGCATGAACGGTATACATTTGGAGCAGATGCTATGGCATTGGCTGTATGTTTTTACAGGCCGAGGCGGAGAGTATTGCTTCCTGTCTGCTTTGGATTGTCTTCATACATACTTTATACATGCGGGTTGTCTGGAGAAGCAATCCTTGAACAAAAGTGGGCTGCTTTGCTTTCATTTGCGGGAATAATAATCACATTTGTTGAACTGGTTAATACGCTGAAGCGCAGTAATGAAGGACAGAAAACGATGGATATGCTCAAGGCATGAATAACCGGTAATGAAAAAAGTCTTGCTGATCTTCAGCAAGACTTTTTTCAATGCAGCCGATGAGATGATTATTTTGCTATGAAACCAACTTTTTTCATAACCTTTGACAAAGTTTTATTCGCCAGATAGGAGGCATGATCAGCACCGTTACGCCATACATTTTCGAGATAAGCCCTGTCATTCATATAGCGATTGAATTCGTTCTGGATGGGGGAAAGCGTATTGATTATGACATCTGTAAGGGTGCTCTTGAGAACACCATAACCTTTTCCTTCATAAGATGAGACAACGGAATCCAATGAGTCGCCAGTCAGAGCAGACTGAATGGCAAGCAGATTGGAGACGCCGGGTTTATTCTCGGGATCGAATCTGATTTCTGCATCGGAGTCTGTTACAGCACGTTTAATTTTCCGGCGGATATTGTCAGCACTGTCCAACATACTGATGAAACAGTCATCCGGATCTGATTTTGACATCTTCCGGGCAGGATCCTGGAGACTCATGACCCTTGCGCCAAACTTTGGATAATATCCTTCCGGAACGGTAAAGACGTTGCCATAAATGCCGTTAAAGCGCGTTGCTATATCGCGGCAGATCTCAAGATGCTGAGTCTGATCTGCGCCGACAGGAACAAGATTTGCCTGATAAAGCAGTATATCACTTGCCATGAGCACAGGATAGGTGAACAGACCACAGTTGATATTATCACTGTGCTTGGCGGATTTGTCTTTGAACTGGGTCATCCGGCTCATTTCACCCATATATGTAAAGCAGTTTAGTACCCATGAAAGCTGGGTATGCTGCGGAACATGACTCTGGAAAAAGAGAACATTTTTCTCCGGATCCAGTCCGATTGCAAGCAGAAGCGCAAACAGCTGTATGGACTGCTGACGCAGTTTGGAGGGATCCTGACGGACAGTTATGGAATGCAGGTCCGCAATCATATAAAGGCAGTCATATTCATCTGCAAGCAGTTTCCAGTTTCTCATGGCGCCGATATAGTTGCCGAGAGTG
Organism: Clostridia bacterium; assembly: GCA_017469025.1. Taxonomy (GTDB): domain Bacteria; phylum Bacillota; class Clostridia; order Christensenellales; family Aristaeellaceae; genus Ventricola. The sequence continues at coordinate 17,544 of JAFUHD010000170.1, read as the reverse complement.
GGCGTGCCGGACGGCTGAATGCCGGAAAGAATGCGCAGCTTTTTCTCAACGCCCGTGCTTTCCGGCGTTATTTGCTGATTCATAAAAACCTCCTCAAATCAAATAAATAATCAAAAATGGAAAATATTTATCTTTTGTGCTGATTAGTCTATCATAATGATTATAAAAGGGCAAGAATTCCGCCAAGACTTTCATTCAAACCGATGTGATCTGTAAATTATTTTAAACAGTAGAAGAGCTGATAATAACCTTCTTCATATGACTGGAATCCTTCTGATTCAAAATAATCAAGAATTTCAGCAGGCGGATAATGAATCAGGTAGGAAGCATTCTTTCCATTGTCACGTATCAGACCGGCAAAGTCCGTATAGTAATTTTCAAAATGCCAATTGTTGAAAGACTGGCTGGTCAGGTTATCCTTGAACTCAATCTCATAAGGCGAAGGAAGGGAAGAGATAAGGTAGCTGATATAGTAATCTTCTGCATAAACGGGCTTCTGAGACAGTGCTTCAGACTGTTCAACAAAATGGATGGTATCCGGGAACAGATGACACCAATATGTACTGGGATGAAAATAATGAAGATAAAAATGGGAAAAATGTACAGAAAACACCGTGTACAACAGAACCAGCAGGGATGCGGCTATTTTCTTCCAGCCTGTTGACTTCCAATTGTGAAAAGCATAACTGATTCCCAAAACAATATAAAACATGGTGGAGAAAAAAATGCCGTTAATCTTGTTGGTATTCGGATTTATGCCGCTTTCACCATGTTTTCCAAGCAGACAGCCAATGAAAAGCATAATTGCGAACCAAATAAATACAAGAGAAGATGGAGCCCATTTTGATTTTTTGTCGGACATCATCAATGAAAAATGTTTTATCAGGCCGAGGAAAAAAAAGGGTACAGAAACCGGGTAAAATGTCCAGTACTTTTCAACCGTGTTGTAGTCAAGGGCGTCAAAAAAAAGCATTGATTTAATGGTCAGAAACAGATTGGTCGGAATATTGGAAAATGATAATTCACTGGCGCGATATCCAATCAGTCTGGGAATGGTAAAAGGTCCCAGGAGAATACTGTCCAAACCGAATATGTTTACAATCTGAACTAAAACAAGCGGGATGGAAAGGCATAATAAAGGAATGGCAAGAGCAATTGCATTTTTGAAATGTACAGTTCCAGACTTAATAAGAAGAATTGCGGCAATCAGTAAAAAGACAGGGACGGCTATGTAAGCTATGGCGTAAGTATAAAGCGTCAAGCCAAAGAAGATTCCGGTCAAAACGAAGAATAATGTTTTTTGTGTCTTGACAGAAAACATAAGGAGAAAGATCGAAAAAGTAGAAAAACCCAGCATTAAAAGTGATTCGAGCCCAAATCTTGCTGAAAGCTGTGTGTATGGTGCTATGCCGTATAGTATAGTATACAAAATGACCGCCACCTTACGGCTTCCGATTCCCCAGCGTTCTGACCAGCACAGCCGGATTATACCGCAGCCTCCAAAGAGCAGCAGAAAAGAGGAAAGAAGAGAAGGGGTATGAATAACCGTCTGTGAGATACCAAACAAGGAAAATAATGGGATAAGCATGTAGGTATACAGCGCATTCTGTCCTGAACCGTAATTAAGGAAGTAGACAGGCCAGCTCATTCGCCACCGGTCAACGCCATAATTAAGTAATGACCATGCATCATAAACCGATCCCAACTCATCAATGTTGAAGCCCGCAGGTATAGTGTCAATCCTGATTATCTTGAACGAGACGGCAAAAATGAGTGAAATAAACCATAGCGCTTCCAGTTTGTTTGATTTGATTTTATTTAAGATTTTCATTTGAAGTCTCCGATTAAGGATATATTAAGAGGTTTGGAGTTGCATTTTATCATACGGCCGAATGTGAATCAATGCGGCTGTGCGGCATAATCCCAAATGGAACATGGCGGAATGTGTGCCATATAAGACTGACGGATACTTACCGGGCTTCCAGAACGATTAATTTATGGGAAAATATGGTGGTCAAAGGAGCGGGTCCAGCATTTCGTGCTGGTTTGTCAATAATGACAACTGCTAATGATACGGTGCGAAAACATAACTGTGTCATTAAAGGAGATGGCCCAGCACCTAGTGCTGGTTTGTCAAATCATGACAACTGCAATTGATACGGTGCCGAAAGCACGACTATGTCATTAAAGGAGGTGAATACAGGCTGGCATATCATTGCAGGTTCATTGACATTTTATAGCTGAAAGCCTATAATTTCGCCTGCAATTCAAGTGAATGGAGAATTTACATTGTTGGAAGAATTAAAACGGGCTGTGATTCTTATACCGGCCTATCAGCCTGATCATCGACTGGTGGATCTGACCGGTGAACTGAGAGAAAAAGGTTTCCGGGTGCTGCTGGTTGATGATGGTGGCAGAGCAGAATATGCATCTATTTTTGAGGAGTGCCGGACTTTGGGCGCAGAGGTGGCTGTGCACGCTGTTAACCAGGGAAAAGGAAGAGCACTTAAAACCGGTATTAATCAGGCACTGCTTCTCTGGCCGGACCTTTCCTGTATTGTTACTGCTGACTCGGATGGACAGCATTCTGTTGAAGACATTATGCGGGTAGCAGAGGCGGCGATAGAGCATCCCAATACGCTGATTCTCGGATCACGGGAGTTTACAGGAAATGTTCCGTTTAAAAGCCGATGGGGAAACCGGATCACCCGCTGGGTATACCGCATGGCCAGCGGAACGTCGGTTCGGGATACTCAGACCGGTCTTCGTGCTTTGCCGCCATGTGCACTTGAATATATGATCGGCATTGACGGTGAGCGGTATGAATATGAGATGAATGTACTGCTTCGCCTGAAAGATATGAATCTGGACGTGTATGAGGTAACGATCGAGACTATATATATCAATGACAATGCCGGAAGCCACTTTAATCCTGTAAGGGATGCAGTGCGTATTTATATGGTCATTTTCCGTTATCTGTTCTCATCCATAGCATCTTTTGTGGTGGACTATGTTCTTTACTGGTTGCTTCTCAGCCTGTCACATATTCCGGTTGTGGCGTACGCACTTGCCCGTATTGTATCGTCCCAGGTAAATTACCGTCTTAACCGTTATACCGTGTTTAATGGACGCGGCGGCAAGTATGCAATGCTCAAGTATTATGCGCTTGCGATAATACAGGGAGCGATAGGCGCTGGACTTGTTCAGATTCTGCCCAATGTTGTACCGGTATCTGCTGCAGTGATTAAAATACCGGTAGATATCATTTTGTTTATGATTTCTTTCGTCGTTCAAAGAGACTTTGTATTTAATAAATCATGAAACAGGGGAAAATGCAGGCGTCGCGGAGCACATCAGCACGCGGTGCCTTTTTTATCATCATTTGTTCACTGCTTTTGAGTATAGTGTTTTGTATACTCAGAAACAGCATCCGCATGACAGCAGCGGAACTGCTCCTGCTGGATGTAATCGAAACAGTGACTGTATTGTTGTTCCCCGCTGTTATAGGGCTGTTCCAAATGTCAGGACAAGGTGTGAAGTCGCTGCATCTGACACATATTGAACCGGGAAAAATGGCACATCTGTTTCTGGCAGGTGTATTCCTGCTGTTCCCGGTACTGCTTGTGAACGGAGTAACCGTAGCAGTGATGACAAGATTTGGAATCATGCAGAACCATACCGATACCGGGATTATCTTTTTTCCTGCAATGATTGTGGCACTGTTGTTGAAACCGTTATCAGCTGCGCTTTTTTATGACGAGTATCTGTCTTTTGTTCTGAGAAGGCAGAAAAAATGGATGGTGCTTCTTGTACCAATCTTACTCTATGCGTTTCAGATAGGATTGAAAACGGGATTCGTATCTGCGGTATTTTTGGCAGTACTCCAGGTTTTATGCTTTCATCAGTCGTTCAGCATGCTGGCACCGGTTCTTGTTTTGGCAGGATATGGTTTTTCACAATCGATTGCTGGAATTAATGGCCTGATAAACAGCTACATACCTGGACCGGGCGGGACAGCTCTGCTGATCTTTGGAACACTGGCCGAGTGTATGTGTCTTGTAAAAATCTGGCAGATCCCTGTTGGGACGAGCAGAATTCAGCTGCCAACCAGCATAAGGTTTGAACGAGGAGAAAAACGTCTGCTGATTGGAACCGGCATTGCAGTAATTCTGGCAATTGTAGCAGCGGAGGTATTTAGATGAATGCGGCCATTCTCTGTGTCGGGAAACTCAAAGAGCGTTATTGGCGTGAGGCGGCGGCGGAATATGAAAAAAGACTGACACGATACGGTAAAATTGAAGTTATTGAAATCCCGGATTTGCCGGAACCTGCAAAGGTTTCGCAGTCAGAGGAGGAACGGATCCGTAATGAGGAAGGGACAGCACTGCTGAGAAAGATCCGACAGGATGATCTGGTGATTGCACTGATGATTGAAGGAAAACAGATGGATTCTCCGGCTTTATCCAAAGTGCTTCAGTCCTTCTATGATACTGGCCGACGGGTCGTTTTTGTGATTGGGGGGTCACTTGGCCTTTCAAAACAGGTTGTTGGACGCGCTGACCAGTGCCTTTCTTTTTCACCGTTGACATTTCCACATCAGCTGGCTAGAATCATGCTGCTTGAACAAATCTACCGCGGATGTAAAATTGCCGCCGGCGAACGATATCACAAGTAAATCGGTTTTACCGGGATTGGTAGTATAATATGCAATACGAATTTGAACTGGTCGGTAAAATAGGGTCAATGGCACTGATACGCAGGGAAGATGCGGACATTGACTATAATATTTTTTCGCGTCTTGGACGAGAACTGAAACCCGGAATGATCTGGGTGACGAGCGGTGCTGCAGAAATTGGGCGCCTTGATTATATTCGCAGGACAGGGCATGAATTGTCCGGTGACAGTGTGAACAACAAAACAGATTATTCGGCACAGGGACAATCCATACTTATGGAGCAGTACAGGCATTTTGTTCCCCAGGAATACTCTGTCCGCCAGGTTCTGGTCGAGCATCAGCATTTTAATGATGCAGAAAAGCGGGAGCATATCCGTAAGTTTTTTCTCAGGGCACGGGATCAGGGAGCTATTCCAATTGTTAACTACAATGATCCGGTGTCGGATGATGAAAACCGGAAATGGGAACTTTCTGAGCTGCGCAGAGATAACCGTGAAGTTCATGAATGTATCGATAATGATGAGACAGCAGCAGTAATCGCCGGACTTGTCCGTGCACGCGTGCTATTGATTCTGACATCGACAGAGGGAATATACCGGGAACCGGGAAGACCGGAAACACTGGTCCGGGATGTACTGGCCGGAAGTGCGGAATCATTAAGGGACAAAGTCCGGGAACTGCAAACGCACTGTATCGGCGCGTCACGTGCAGGCGCAAATGGAGCACATGCAAAGCTTGAGTATGCACTCGGTCCGGCCATGAATGGAACAACGGTTATCATTGGCCATGCCCGCCACCGTATTACTGACCTGATTTATGGTCGTGTACCCTGCACAAGAATTGGTGTAGAGTAGAAGGATATGGCTGGTGCTATGCACCGGATTGTCAAAATCTTTGCAAAATGATGATGTGCCGAAGGTTTAAGCTATATTAAAGGTGTCAGATGAAGGCAAATTACCATACACATACATTTCGCTGCGGTCATGCTTCAGGAAAAGATGAAGATTACGTAAAGGCTGCGGTTAACCGGAAATTCGATGTACTTGGTTTTTCTGACCATGTGCCATGGCCGTATGAGAGCACTTACCGGAATCCAGGCGTACGCATGGATGTGACGCGCATTGATGAGTATCTGTCATCTGTCCGCAGACTGAAAAACAGTTACGCGGGACAGATTGAAATACTTGCCGGATTCGAATGTGAATATTTTCCTGCCTATATGAACTGGCTGGCAGAAATGAAGGAATCCAAGCAGCTTGATTATCTCATCCTGGGAAATCACTATGACCGGTCTGATGAATACGGCATATACTTTGGAAGCATTCAGACAGTCCGGGAATTGAAAATGTACGTATCTGGCACCATAGATGGACTACGCACCGGACTGTTTGCTTATCTTGCCCATCCGGATCTGTTTATGCGGAGCGGACATTTCAGCGATGATGATGCCAGAGCGGCAGCGAAGGACTTATGTGCCTGTTGTCTCGAACTGGACATTCCCATGGAGTACAATATACACGATCGATATCTTTATCCGTCAACGCACAGAATCAGTTATCCCAATGCTGCCTTTTTTGAAATGGCATGCGAGTATGGCGTGGAGGTACTGATCGGTATTGACGCGCATGATCCATATGAAATTGAGAATCCGGTTCAATGGGAAACCGCGGACAGGGAGCTCAGCATATTTGGCAGCCGGTATCTGCACTGTCTGAAGGGATTGACCGGAACAAAATAATCATTGACAGAGAGAAACGGCAGGATTAAGCTTGAATATATCCACCAGCTGTTTGGAACAGTGTTTGCTTTTTTGGCTGTTACAACGTGACGGGTGGCCACGTGTGGCTCATGTTTGTTTCAATGGAGAAAGGTTTTTTAAGATGGATTGGAGGACTTCGGAATGAAGTTTCTGGATACACTGCGTGAAAAGATTGCCCATTTCATGTCAGGACGATATGGTTCGGACCAGCTGAGTTTTACCATGGTCATTGCTGCATTGGTGGTGACTCTGATTGGTGCACTGACCGGAACCAGAGTTGTTCTGACTGTTGTGGCGGACGTACTTCTGATACTTGTCTTTGTCCGGATGCTGAGTAAGGACAGACTTCGCCGGGCACATGAGAATCAGGTATTTCTGGAAAAAACTGCCGGTATCCGCAAAGCGGTTGTAGAATGGTATAACCGGATGAAAAATATGCGGAAATATCATTATTTTACCTGCCCCAAATGTAAAAAGAGGCTCCGGGTACCACGCGGTATTGGTCAGGTTACGATAACCTGCAAGGAATGCGGCGAAAAATTTGACAGAAAAGCATAAGCGGATGGCTCCGGCCTTCCGCTTTTAAGCTTTTGAACCGGGCAAAAGTGAACAAATGAACGGAAATATCGCTGCTCAGGAATCACGGAGTAAAGACATAATTATATCAGATTCCGGAGTATGGGAACTTCTTTCGCAGTTAAACTGTTTTCACTAAAGTGTAACCCTCACGGGTATCCGTCATTTTCTGGTCCAATGGTATGAACGTGTCACGTGAGAAAAGCACCCGTGAGAAAAGCATGCTATTTGTACATGTCACATCTGAAAGCTTTATTTCTGAAAAAAGTTTTTATGGAAACAGGCCGGATGTAAACGGTCATGCTTATGTAAAAGTTCTCAATGACAGTGTTTCAGAAAGGCATTAATTACGCCGGGGGCTTGAAGTCAGCGGAGCAGTAAGCCAAAGCGCATGAGAGAAGTGTTAAAGCCAATAAGCACGAAATACCGGGCTGTATGCCTTTTCACTGGCTGCTCAATGGTGTACTGCTTTGTTAGCGTGTATAATCTGATTTTGCCGGGCTGACACGATATTCCAAATTTCCATTGATGAAAGACTTACGGGCACATGATCGAGGGATCTGTGCCCGTTACTTTTATAATTCGGCTTACAAATTTGGGAGAGGTTCTTTAATTTTCCAGCCTTTCGCGGTATAATAAACTTGGAAATTTTTAAGGAAAAAGAAGGCATTGGCATGTATCGGACAAATTACTGTGAAATTGATCTGAATGCAATTCGAAATAACGTTCATGTTATGAAAAAATATGCTCAAAGTCCTCATTTCCTGGCAGTCGTTAAAGCCAATGCCTATGGACATGGGGCTGTTCCTGTTGCGAAAGCTGCACTGGAAGCTGGTGCCGACTGGCTTGCGGTCGCAATACCCGAAGAGGGAATAGAACTTCGTAATGCTGGAATCTGTGCGCCTGTTCTGGTATTGGGAGGTACGGAACCAGAAGCAGCTGAGGCCGTTGTTTGTGCCGGATTAACCCAGGTTGTTTTTGACAGAAGAATGATAGATGCGTTTTCTCAGGCAGGCTGCCGTCTGGGCAGGGAAGCTGAGGTACAACTCGGCCTGGATACTGGTATGTGCCGGATTGGCGTTCGTTCACCGGAAGAAGCAGCAGAACTGACAGCTTATATAGACAAGCTTCCCGGGATTCGCCTGACGGGCTGTTTTACACATATGGCTACAGCCGATGAACCGGATCCTGCGGGAACGGAGAAACAGATTGCGTGTTTCAGAAAATACTGTGATGCCATTGATGCAGTGCACACTGAGCCGATCATTCATCATGCAGCCAATACAGCTTCCATTTTCAGGTGGCCGGAACTGCATGCAGACATGGTCAGGGGAGGAATTGCACTCTATGGGTATCCACCGGTTCCTGGTATCACCGGACTTGAACCTGCATTAAAATGGGTGACTAAAGCTGTTCTGGTTAAGACAATTCAGCCAGGTGAACAGGTCAGTTATGGTGGACTTTTTACGGCCATGCGGCCAACCCGTGTCATGACGGTGCCTGTAGGATATGCTGACGGATACAGCAGAGCTTTATCCTGCAAGGGGCATGTGCTTGTGCGCGGACAGCACGCACCGATTCTTGGACGTGTCTGTATGGACCAGATCATGGTAGATGTTACGGATATTCCGGAGGCCCAAACCGGTGATGAGGTGGTGCTGATTGGACGTCAGGGAAATGCCTGCATTACAGCAGATGATATTGCCAGGACGATTGATACGATTTCGTATGAGGTTTTGTGTTCACCTTCGGCCAGAGTTCCCCGTATTTATATTAACGAATAATTGAGGCAGCCTGCATGGATAAACGAAAAAATAAAAAGCCTATAAAATATACCCCGCCGCGTCGTGCAAAACGATGGCAGCCGTTGCTTGGAAAGAGAGCAGGCAAGCTGCTTATTCTGCTGTTTGCAACTACGCTGATTGGTCTCATGTTTTCCGGACTTCAGGCAATTGAGATTCCGTGGCTGGTCACCGTTTTGAGCGTTCTGATTTTGTCCGGACAGATAATGCTGTATCTGAACGAAGGCATTTCTACGGGTGCACGTGATACAGAAATCAGCAGGCGCGTGGAAAAGCAGGAAAAAGATGGTCTGCATATTATGCAGGCAGACGACAGTGCCTGCTACAGTCCGGTAAGAGCGGCAGCGGCAGCCGGAATTGTATTTGCTGTTCCGATTCTGTTGGCGCTGTTTGTGGCGCTTGGTTCTAAGCCGTATACCTATGAGATGCAGGACCTGCCGTCTTGGATGACCGCAGGCTATTCAAACCGGACGGATATTATGCTTCCACTGGGAGCATATTCATCAAATCTCAGTATGACCATTGTTGACTGGTGCAGAATTGGGGTACGTGCACTCGGAATGGTATTTGTCAATATTTTTCCGGATCCGCTGCACCAGAATCAGCTGATTGACCGTGCCATGCCGCTGTTTTTCCTGCTCTATCCGGCAGGATATATGGCCGGATATTTTATGGGGCCGAGGCGCCAGGCAATAATGGCGAGAAAGCAGCGCAGAGCCAAAAAGGTGGCTGTAAAGAAGGCACAGCGGAGCAGCCTGGCTGAGGAATTGACAAAGACAGGTGCAGAGGTTCATTATGGTCAGAGAAATGATCAGAAGAATGATAAGAACCGTCTGATCTGAAAATACCGGAAAGCGGAATGTATAGTCTCAACAGGTAGGGAAAAAGGATGCGAATCATATCCGGAGAAGCCAGGGGACGGACACTGGTTGCCCCGGCCGGGCAGAAAACCAGGCCGACACAGGATTATGTGAGGGAATCACTCTTTAATATCCTGAACAGACAGGTTGAAGATGCGATTGTTCTGGATCTGTTTGCCGGTACGGGTGCACTTGCACTGGAGTGTATCAGCAGAGGAGCTGAAAGTGCTGTTTTGGTTGACTCGGACAGAGCTGCCTGTGAGGCAATTCGGAAAAACATTCAGGCAGTTAAATGTGCTGAAAAGTGCAGACTGATACCGCGGGATTATCATCAGGCAATGGATGAACTGTCAAAAACGGGCTGTCGCTTTAATCTGGTATTTCTTGACCCGCCATACCGGATGACGGAGACGGGGGAAATCTGCGAAATACTTGCATTACGTGACCTGCTTACGAAGGACAGCCTCCTGGTGGTTGAACACAGGAGGAGCTGTCTGCCGAAGCTCAGTGATAAATTCACCCTGGAACAGACTCGTAAATATGGAGACACCGAAATATCCTTTGTACGATACGCCGGCAGTAGGGAGGCACAGGAATGAGAAAGCTGCTTTATGCAGGAAGCTTTGATCCGGTGACGGTTGGACATGTGGATTTGATCCGCCGTGCAAGTGCATTGTGTGATCAGCTGATTGTCGCTGTTATGATCAACCCGGATAAAAAATCTGTGATTCCGGTTGAGCTTCGGACAGATTTGATCCGCCGTGCATGTGTCTGGCCGAATGTGAAAGTGATTGCACATTCAGGACTTTTGGTAGAATGTGCGAAAGAGAACGGCGTTGATGCTGTTGTCCGCGGATTGCGGCCGCTTGGAGACTTTGATTCTGAGTTTTCCATGGCACAGGTCAATCGGATGCTTAGCGGCATTGAGACACTGATGCTTGTGGCGGATGACCAGCATTCGTATGTATCATCCAGTATTGTACGTCAGATTGTGGCATTTGGTGGAGACATATCTGCTTTGGTTCCTGAGGGGATGGCAGATGAAATATCTGCTGCAGTCCGAAAAGGGATCCGATAACGGGAGGAAATGGAATGGAAGAAAGAACTCAGCAGACTGATCGGCCAACGAGACGGTCTCAGCAGAATCAGGAGATGCAGGCAGAACAGCCTGTCCGCCGCGCACAGCAATCTAATGATCAGAATCTGGAACAGCCGGCATATCTGCGGAACGAGAATGGGCGTCAGCAGGAACCGGAACAGGATATTCCACAGAATAATGACAGCCTTGATGAGATTTACCGTGCAATTGATCAGATTGAGAACGTTATCGATTTTGGAAAGAAAGTGCCGTTGTCTAAGAATCTTGCTGTACTTGACACCAGCGTTTTGCGGGATCTGATCGGGCAGATGCGCATGGGGATTCCAAGAACCGTTATGGAAGCGGATAAGATTATTAAAGAGAAGGACCGCATTCTGAGCGAGGCCAGACGCAATGCATCTGAAAGTGAAGCGAAAGCAGATGCTTATTATGGTGATATGGTGACAAAGGCCAAGAAGTATGATCAGGAAATCCGCACAGAAGCGGATAAGTATGATCGTGAACTCCGGGCGCTTGCAAATCAGGATGCCAATAACATGATTGCGGATGCACAGGCCAGAGCAGAACAGATTATGCAGGCCGCCCAGCATCAGCAAAGCGAAATGATCATGGAAAATGAGATTGTCCGCCGTGCAAATGCCTTTGCATTGGAGATCAGGGACAAGGCACAGAGAGAATCGGATCAGGTTTATTCGCAGGCCTGTCTTCAGTCGGACAAGCTTTTGAGCGGTGCCACAGCGGCATTGTCAAAGGCTGCAAATGATCTGGCTCAGCTGCGGGATGCTTTGCTGAATCCAAACGGGATGCAGACGCCGCAGAACAATTACTCCGGACAGGTCTGAGAATGAATATGATGTGCTTTGCATAGCAGACTGTTTCGAAACCGGGAAAGGATAAAAATGAGCGATACGCTTTATATTGTGGTTCCCTGTTATAAAGAAGAGGCTGTTCTGCCGGAAACAAGCAGACGCCTTCGCGAAAAAATGGAAAACCTGAAGGAACAGGGAAAGGTGGGGAAAAACTCCAGAGTACTTTTTGTCAATGATGGTTCAAAAGATCAGACATGGCCGTTAATCAGAAAGTATCATGAAGAAGCTCCGGATTGTTTTTCAGGGGTGAATCTTTCAAGAAACCGCGGACATCAAAATGCTTTGCTGGCAGGTCTCAGTACGGCTGTTGCCAGGGCAGACATGGTCATTTCGATGGATGCAGATCTGCAGGATGATATCAATGCAATAGATGCAATGGTAGATGCCTACCATGAAGGATATGACATTGTTTACGGAGTGCGCAGCAAACGTGCAACCGATACCTTTTTCAAACGGTTTACAGCGGAAGGCTTTTATAAGATTATGCAGTCTCTCGGTGTGGATATTGTGTTCAATCACGCGGATTACCGCCTGATGAGCCGGCGTGCACTGGAAGGCCTGATGGAATTTTCTGAGGTGAATCTGTTCCTGCGCGGGATTGTTCCGCAGATTGGTTATCCGTCTACGACAGTAACATATGAGCGTGCAGAACGCTTTGCCGGAGAGAGCAAGTATCCGCTGAAAAAGATGATTGCTTTCGCAGCTGACGGAATTACTTCGTTTTCTGTTAAGCCGATTCGTCTTGTGTTTTTTGCCGGGGTTTTCATTTTTCTGTGCAGCCTGATTATGCTGATTTATGCAGTTATCACCAAATTTGCCGGGCGGTCAACATCGGGCTGGTCCAGCCTCATGGCATCTATATGGATGCTGGGGGGTATTCAGCTTTTGGGTCTGGGCATTGTGGGTGAATATATTGGCAAGATCTATAATGAAACAAAACGGCGTCCCCGGTTTATCATAGAACAGGTTTTGGATACGATTGAGGGAAACGATGCTGATAAATGAAATCCTGATTGTACCGCTGGGGCCGGATGACGGAAGTCTGTTAACGGTTGGCGCAATAGAGGCATTGCAGCAATCAGAAAAGGTAATACTCAGAACGGGCAGACACGGGGCAGTCAAGATGCCTTTTTTTGCCCGGATTGCATATGATACGTTTGATGCGCTCTATGATAGCAACAGCGATTTTGATGAATTGTGTGAGTCGGCTGCCAATTATCTGATTGCGCAGGCGGAAAACCGCAATATCTGTTATGCAGTGCCGGATCCCGCCGGAGATGCGACTGTCCGGATTCTGCTTGAGAAAGTGCCTGAGACCGTGAAAGTGCGGGTTTTGGGCGGCGTTTCTCTTGCAGATAATATCAGAGCGGCATCTGCAGTAGTCGGTACCTGGACACGTCCGGAACATTATCATGTGTATTTTGCCATGACGCTCAACGAACGCCGCGTTCAGATGGAACCGCAGGTGATCTGTGAGATAAATGACCGTATGCTCGCGTCTGATGTTAAATTATGGCTGTCGGATCTCTACGATGATGATACGGAAATCCTTTTTTTCCCGAATGCAGCAGAGGCAATGCCGGAACCAAGAAGAATTTGTCTTTACGATCTTGACAGGCAGCCTTATTATGATCACCGTTCGGCTGTTTTTGTCCCTGAAACAGATGTAATGACAAGAAGCAGGGCGGGTTATGAGGATTTTGTTAAGATAATTGAATATCTCAGGTCCCCGGATGGCTGTCCGTGGGACCGGGCCCAGACCCATAAAACGCTTCGACGCTATATGATTGAGGAGGCGTGCGAAGCTGCAGAGGCTATGGGAACGGATGATGATGCGAAAATTGCAGATGAACTGGGGGATGTCCTGCTTCAGGTTGTATTGAATGCACAGATTGGAGCAGAACATCGTTCTTTTACAGACCGGGATATTACCACCGCAATTACAAGAAAAATGATCTCAAGGCATGAGCATGTCTTTGGAACGGCAAAGGCAGAAACGCCTGAGGCAACGAGTGCAGTGTGGGAACATGCCAAAGAACGTGAGCATGGAAAACAGACGGTTTATGAAAGAGTTGCTGATCTTCCCGAAACACTGCCGGTTCTTTTAAAAGCGCAGAAAATGTTGAAACGTGAAGCACAGACCGGTGTTAAAAAGATGGATGCCTTTGACGCCGGGGCGCGTGTAAAAGCGATTCTTGAGCAGCCTGACAAAATGACAGAAGAACGGCTGGGACTGTGCCTTGAGGCGTTATGTGAAATTGCCGAATCATGCGGTCTTGATGCCGAATCATCACTCCGGGAACGGCTGAGAGGACAACTTGAACAGCTGAAAGACAGATAAAAGCAGCCGGTGTGATCCAAAAACAGACGATTTGCCTATTATGGGAGAATCAGGGAGTATTTCATGAACAAGGGAGAATTATGTCTTGCGATTGCTAACCGGATAGGAACGTCTCAGGCAAATGTTGAAGAAGTGATCGATGCATTTTCTGAAATCGTATCTGACCGGCTGGCAGATGGAGAAAAAGTACAGATTTACCGATTTGGAACATTTGATATTCGTGATAGCAATGGAAGAATAATGTATAATCCTTCAACGAATCAAAAACAGACCGTTTCTCCAAAGCGGAATGTTGTTTTCAGGCCAGGAAAAGATCTGAGAATGTCTGTGAACGAGTTGTAATGTGGGGATTCAAAAGAAAGGGTAAATATTGATGCAGCCAGATTATTTGATTGTCGGCGCCGGATTGTTTGGCGCAGTTTGCGCACATGAACTGGCAGGTAAAGGATATTCCAGCCTGGTAATTGACAGAAGAAATCATATTGCAGGAAATATTTATACCAAGAATGTTCATGGTATACAGGTGCATCAGTATGGAGCACATATTTTTCATACCAGCGACCGTGAAGTATGGGATTATGTAAACCGGTTTGCAGAGTTTAATCAGTATATCAACAGCCCGGTGGCGTTTTATAAGGATGAGGTATATAATCTGCCGTTCAATATGAACACATTTTCAAAAATGTGGGGCGTTCGTACACCGGAGGAAGCCAGACGGAAAATAGCGGAACAGGTTGAAAAGCTGAATATCAAAATGCCGGAGAATCTGGAAGAACAGGCACTTTCTCTTGTCGGAACGGATATATATGAGAAGCTGATCAAGGGATATACTGAGAAACAGTGGGGGCGGCCCTGCAGGGAACTTCCGGCATTTATCATCAGGCGTCTGCCCTGCAGGTTTACATATGACAATAACTATTTTAATGACAGGTATCAGGGCATTCCGATCGGTGGATATACTGACATTGTAAAGCAAATGCTATCGGATGCACGGATAACGGTTGAACTGGGTGTGGATTTCAAATCGTATCGGGAGGCACATGATATTCATGAGATGCAGGTAATATATACAGGGTGCATTGATGAATATTTTGATTATAAACTCGGAACGCTGGAATACAGAAGTGTACGTTTTGAAACTGAAGAACTTGATATGGAAAACTATCAGGGGAATGCAGTGGTTAACTATACGGAGAGGTCTGTTCCATATACCAGAATTATTGAACATAAGCATTTTGAGTTTGGAACACAGCCGACAACAGTAATCAGCCGGGAATACAGTCAGGAATGGTCAAAAGGATTGGAACCGTATTATCCTGTCAATGATCCACGAAATCAGGAACGATTTCTAGCGTATGAGAAGCTGGCGGAATCGGAAACAAATGTAACTTTCGGCGGCAGACTGGGACAGTATCGCTACTATGATATGGATAAAGTGATCCGGGCAGCTCTGGATTATATGAGTACTGTAAAGCGCAAAGGTTAACTTTGGAAGGACGGATTCAACGCATAAGGTTGAGGAGGAATATTCCACATGGAAAAGCCAAAGGTTTATTTCACTGATTTCAGAACGATAGCCAATGGGGACGGTCTGCCGACAAAACTCAAGAAGCTGATTAAAAAAGCAGGCATTGGCACGATTGATATGGACGGCAAGTTTGTTGCAATCAAGATGCACTTTGGTGAACTTGGGAATATCAGCTATCTGAGGCCTAATTATGCCAGAGCTGTTGTTGATGTAGTAAAGGAACTGGGCGGGAAGCCGTTCCTGACGGACTGCAATACCATGTATCCCGGCAGCCGTAAAAACGCACTTGAGCATCTGGAATGTGCATGGGAAAACGGCTTTACTCCGCTGACAGTAGGATGCCCGATTTTGATCGGTGACGGACTTAAAGGTACGGATGATATCGGGGTGCCGGTCAAGGGCGGAGAATACGTCAAAGAAGCCAGAATAGGCCGGGCAATTATGGATGCAGACATCTTTATCAGCCTTACGCATTTTAAGGGACATGAGATGGCTGGATTTGGCGGTACGATTAAAAATATTGGCATGGGCTGTGGATCACGTGCAGGAAAGACGGATCAGCATAAGAATGGGCGTCCTCATGTAGAAGAAGAGGCATGTCGGGGATGCAGGCGCTGCCAGCGGGAGTGTGCAAACGGAGGCTTGATTTTCAACCCGGAAACGCGCAAGATGCATGTAGATGACGCACATTGCGTCGGATGCGGCAGATGTCTGGGTGCATGCAATTTTGATGCGATTAAATTCAATGATGACAATGCTGTGGCAATGCTGAATGCCCGCATGGCAGAGTATACAAAGGCAGTTTTGGATGGCCGCCCCAATTTCCATATTTCGCTGATTGTGGATGTATCTCCGAACTGCGACTGTCATTGTGAAAATGACGCGCCGATTCTGCCCGATATTGGCATGTTTGCTTCTTTTGATCCGCTTGCACTCGATCAGGCGTGTGCGGATGCCTGCCTTGCTGCTGCACCTATGCCGCATAGTCAGCTGACGGATAATATGAAGAAGGCTGATTTTATCGACTGGAATGATCCATTTACCAATTCTACACCGGAGTCGGAATGGAAAACCTGTCTTGCTCATGCAGAAAAGATTGGTCTCGGCAACAGAGACTATGAACTGATCAGAATGTAAGCGGAGAGACTTCATGAAAAGGTATTCCGGCGTGATTTTTGATATGGACGGTGTGATCTGCAGTACAGCAGAATACCATTATCAGTCATGGAAGGCAGTTACTGATGAAATCGGGGTCTATTTTGATAAAAGCATCAATAACAGACTCCGGGGGATATCCAGAATGGACAGCCTGGAGATTATTCTGGAGCAGAGTAAACACTTTTTTTCCCTGAAGGAAAAAGAAGCTTTTGCTGAAAAGAAAAATGCCATTTATCTGGAACTGATTCAGAATATAACGCCGGCGGATCTTTCGTGTGAGGTCCGGAGTACACTGGATGAACTGAGGGCATTTGGCTTAAAACTGGCCATCGGGTCGTCCAGCAGGAATACAGGGGTTATTCTGGAGCGTCTTGGATTATCTGGATTTTTTGATGCTGTTTCTGACGGAAACAATATTGAAAAGGGAAAGCCGGACCCGCAGGTTTTTACGATGGCAGCAGCGTATATAGGACTGTTACCGGCAGAATGTCTGGTCGTTGAAGATGCAGAAGCGGGTATACTTGCAGCAGCAAATGGCGGATTTGACAGTGCCGGCCTGGATGAGGCTGCGGTTTGTGGAAAAGCTACGTATTCCATAAAGGCTTTTTCCGAATTAAAACAGATTTGCATGGGATAAGAGAAAACAGGCATCGTTCCTGACGAGCGGCTGCCTGTTTTCATATTTTCCTGGGAGGACGAAATGGATTGTATTCTTGGTATTGATATAGGAACATCAGGCGCCAAATGCCTGTTGATGGACAGAAGTGGAAAAGTCATCGCTTCCTCGCTCAGAGACTATCCGCTGTACACGCCAAGACCTGGCTGGGCAGAGCAGAATCCAGATGACTGGTGGAATGCCTCTGTACAGGGAATCCGG
>JAFUHD010000169.1 GCA_017469025.1 Clostridia bacterium | reverse complement strand
GCTGCGGGGGCTGCTGGTGCGGACGGGGCAATGGCCTCATAGTCATCAAGGAGAATCGCTTCACCCTGCTCTACTTCAACTTCATAAGTCTTTCCCTTGAGGGTAACCTTGTATTTCATCTTATTTGACCTCCTTAATGGATTTGAACCGAAGTTCATTGAGAGGTTTCTGCAGTTTGTGTGCAACAATTGCCATGATCATGGCAGCATCACGGGGATCAGTGTCATAGAGCTTGAGCTCACCGGCACTGCCGGGTGCAAGCTTCTTGGGTGCAGCTGCCGGCTTCGGGGCTGCAGGTGCGGGTGTTGCTGCGGCCTTGGCGGCAGTCTCGGACTTGGCACGGGAAACCATGACTTTACCAACGATGGTAATGACGCACATGAGGAGTGCCAGGCCGATAAAGACCACCATGTAGCCTAAAATAGCATCAAGAAGCGCGGTGCCCAAACCAAGCTTACCGACATCCATATTTTAGCCTCCTTATGCTTCGACGATGGTGTAACTGACGATCTTCTCGCGGTTCGCCTTGCGGTCCTTGAGGAACTTCTCAGCCTGAGCCGGGAAGCAGATGTAGCTCATGATATCCTCTTCGCTCTCAGCGAGATCTCCAAGGGCTTCCTTCGCCTTCTTGAAATCTTCGCCGGTGCGCTTGGAGTCTTCAATGCGGCAGTCGACCGGTTTTCCGCCAGCGCCGAGAATCTTCTCTTCAAGCGCCTTGTCTACCGGAGCAGGAGCGACACCGTATTCGCCCTTGAAGTAGTTCTTGACTTCGTTGGAGATGTTCTTGTAACGTTCGCCGACAAGCACGTTGGTAACGGCCTGGTTGCCGACCATCTGGCTGAGCGGGGTGACGAGCGGCGGATAACCGAGATCCTTGCGGACAGCCGGAATCTCAAGCAGCGCATCGTCGAACTTGTCCATGGCGTTCATGTCCTTGAGGTTGGCAATCATGTTGGACAGCATGCCGCCCGGTACCTTGTAAACAAGGGCCTGGGAGTCGGTTGCCATGCTCTTCGGGTTGATGAGGCCGGAATCGACGTACTTCTGCTTGATCGGCTTGAAGTAATCGTTGACCTTGTTAATGACCTTCTCGTCGAGGTCGGTCTCAATGCCGTACTGCTGCAGGGCATAGAACATGGTCTCGGTTGCAGCCTGGCTGGTGCCGTTGGAGAAGCAGCTGGTAGCGGTGTCAATGACGTCAACGCCGGACTCGATGGCCTTGGTGAGGGTCATGTACGCCATACCGGTCGTGCAGTGGGTGTGCAGGATAACCGGCACATCGCCGACCTTGTCCTTGATGCCCTTGATGAGGTGTTCGGCCTCGTACGGGCTCATGGTGCCGGCCATATCCTTGAGGCAGAGGGTGTCAAAGCCCATCTTGACCAGCTGGTCGCACATCTCGACATACTTCTCGACGGTGTGGACCGGGCTCTGGGTGTAGCTGATGCAGCCGCTTGCAATGGTCTTCGGCGTTGCATACTTCTTGGTGGCCTCGAGTGCTGTGCCGAGGTTGCGGAAGTCGTTCAGAGCGTCAAAGATACGGATGATGTCAATACCGTTCTTGATGGAAAGCTCAACGAACTTCTCGACAACATCATCATGGTAGTGCTTGTAGCCAAGCAGATTCTGGCCGCGCAGCAGCATCTGCAGACGCGTGTTGGGCATATTCTTGCGGATGTTACGCAGACGCTCCCACGGATCTTCGCCAAGATAGCGGAGGCAGGAGTCAAAGGTGGCGCCGCCCCAGCACTCGACCGAATAATATCCGGCCTTGTCCATGGTGGGCAGGATTTCTTCGAAATCCTTGTACGGGAGACGGGTTGCCATAAGAGACTGATTTGCATCGCGCATTACCGTTTCGGTAAACTGTACTTTTCTCATAAGAGTATCTCCTATCGATTTTGGATAAAATCCGATTCAAACCAATTGTATTATAAGTCAAAAGACGCGGTTCATGCAATAGCAATTCCGTGTTTTCGGGCCAAGTAGACAAAAAAAGTGCCCAGAATCGGGCACTTGAAGTCAGTATGAGTGCGGGAAAGTTCAAAAATGACGGGTATGAACATCCCTGTCAGTCTTGCAGCATCTGTTCAGGCGTGGAGAAATGCTGTGTTGCATCCCGAAGACCAAACGTAATGGTTTCAAGTGCACGGTAAAACACTTCAACATCTTCCTCTGGCAGATCTCCGCTGACATAGTTGTTGATCTTGAGAATGGTTGATTCAAGCAGCTTTGCGGAATTCTGTCCTGCTTCCGTCAGATAATAGCTTTTCTTATAAGTGCTATCGCTTGTCGAAGCGATCAGCCCCTCAGCGATGGTATCCTTCAGAATTCTGGAAATCTGGGACCGGTCTATTCCCAGATAGTCAGCAAGTTCATTCTGTGTCAGTGCCTGACGGCGCAGGAGCGCGGTCAGGCACCGGGCATGGGTGGCGGAGAGATTGTATGCTTCCATGAAGGTTCCCTTCAGTCTGTTCATGGATTTGAGCGAACTTTCAATCAGGGTGGAAAAGCGTTCAAAGCGGCTTTCTTTCATTTGGGGTACTCCTCTTATGGCATGGTTGTGCTTACGGCGCCGAATCAATTGCAAACGTTGGGTTATTTCCTTCATGGCACAGTTGCGGCCCTGGCATCAGGGGAATTGATGTTTGCCGGCAAACCGGGGCAGGGTATGGCTGGACCCTCGCGCAGTACGGTCTTCTCACAGTGGAATGCGTGTCAGGCAGATTTGACCGGAGCTGGAGCGCAGCAGAAACGGGATGTGTCATATGGCTGCATGCAGGCGTTTTGTGCCCGGCCTGCTTCTTGATTCCGGAACAATTAAATGGTAGACTATCGTCGATTTCCGCCCTGGTCCGGCGGACAGAAAACGGAGGCAGAATACATGAATACAGGAAAACTGAAGCGGCGGCTGTGCGTGTTTGTCATGCTGCTGATGCTTCTTTTCAGCAGTGCAGCGTTTGCTGCGCAGATCGTTATATCGGCAGACCAGTATCCGGTGACCAAATCAGGATGGTATTCAACCATGGAAGAGGTAGCCGTGTACCTTGCGACGTTTGACCGCCTGCCCGGCAACTATATGACGAAAAAAGAAGCCCAGGCGCTTGGCTGGAATGCCAGCAGCGGAAACCTCTGGAAAGTGGCCAGCGGATGCTCCATCGGCGGGGACCGGTACGGCAACTATGAGGGACTGCGGCCGGATGCCCGCAGCCGCAAGTGGACAGAATGCGATATAGATTATAACGGCGGCCGGCGCGGTCCGAAGCGGATCGTTTTCTCAAGCGACGGCCTCATCTATTACACAGCGGATCACTATAATTTATTTGATGAAATCCAGGTCGTATTTAAGGCGAAGGCGACCAGTACGCCCAAACCGGCAAAAACGCCTGCACCAACAAAGGCGGTTCTCAAAACGGACAGTCAGCCTGAATATGGTGAGTGCTATACGGACTGGGCAGATGTGGCAGCCTATATTTTCAGATATGGTGAGCTGCCGGTCAACTATATCTCGCTTGAGGATGCCAAATCGCTGGGATTCACCAGTAAAAAGGACAATATGGGAGAGGTAGCACCAGAGTTTACCATAGGCGGCGGGGTTTTTGCAAACCGTGAGGGGCTGCTTCCTGCAGCAGACGGCCGGACATGGCATGAATGTGATGTGGATACCGTGGACGGAAAGCGCGGGAAACACAGAATTTTGTACAGTTCGGATGGACTTGTCTACCTGACACGCGACAAGTACAAATCATTTACGCAGGTGGAGGAGTAAATATGAGATACTTTTATGCGGATGCACGGAATATTGAAACGCCGAAGGCACTTCAAATCTATCTGCAGTATCAGATGAATTTTCCGGAGTGGTACGGACGGAATCTGGATGCACTGTATGATATGCTGACGGATTATGCGGAGCCGGTATCGCTTGTCCTGACTGTGTCAAAAGCGCCAGGGGATGAGATGAAAAGTTACCTGGGCCGGGTAAAGCGTGTCCTTGAAGATGCGGCGGATGAAAACAATCATTTTTCATTTCGGATTTTGGAGCAGTAACCCTGCATCCGGAAAGGAACAATCATGAAATCAGATTCATCCCGTAACAAGAATATGCAGAAGTGCGATGTATTCATTTCGTACCGCAGGGACGGCGGGGATATGGCGGCCATGTATTTTTATCAGGCGCTCCGCGAACGTGGATACAGTGTCTTTTATGATCTTGAAATTCTGCGTTCCGGGAAATTCAATGATGCACTGCTGACATCCATTCAGTCCTGCCGGGATTTTGTGCTGATTCTGTCACCGCATGCGCTGGACCGCTGTCAGGAAGAAGATGACTGGGTCCGGCTTGAAATTGCCGAGGCGCTGCGGCTTAAAAAGAATATCGTCCCGATCATGATGAAGGGATTTGCGTTCCCGGATGTACTGCCGCCGGAAATCGATGATATCCGGTACCAGAACGGACTGTCATCGACAACCGAATATTTTGTGGAGAGCGTCAACCGGCTGTGCAGCAGATATCTGCTTTCAGAGCCGAAAAAGGCCAAGAAGAAAGCACCGGTGATTCCATTTGTTCTGGCGGCATGCCTTGTCTGTGTACTGGCTCTGTGTGCATATCTGTTAGGCTCCGGACAGCTCTCTCTGTCCGGCATTCAGCGTCCGGGTGTGCAGCCGTCTGCTGAACCTGTTCAGCCTGTTGCGGCGGCAGATCCAGCCGTACCGGAAACGTTGCAGATGCAGACAGAAATACCGATGCCCGTGAATACGGTACAGCAGGGCCAGACATCCGTTCAGAATGTCAATGCTGCCTGGCCCATTCTCAATCCTGCGGTGGAGAATTTTGTAGGGGAAAATGATACGGAGTGGCCGGTCATGCTGAATACATCTCTGCGCCGCGACCAGATCCGTTTTATTGCATTTCTGCCGTCACTTGAGGGTGTCCCTGAAGACGCGTGGGATATTTCCACGGACGAAAGCAGGCGTATCATGGCCTGGACGGTTCCTGCCGGCAGTCTGTATGATCTGTATATAGCCGGAGACGGGGGCATACGGATTATGGATGCAGCCGGTGCATC
>JAFUHD010000024.1 GCA_017469025.1 Clostridia bacterium | reverse complement strand
TTCAGCCTGGCACGCATTTCAGCAAACCGGTGCAAAGCACCGGGCCATCCCTGAAAACCGTCTCTCTGGCTTTCGGTTCCGATCCTCAGCCTGTCACGTATTTCGGCAAGCCGGTGCAAAGCACCGGGCCATCCCTGAAAGTCGTCTCTATGGCTTTCGGCTCCGGTCTTTAGCCTGACACGTATTTCGGCAAACCGGTGCAAGGCACCGGGCCAAATCATTCCGTCTTTGTATCCGGTTCCGCAGCCTTTGTATCTGTATCAGGCTGTGCTCCGGGGTTTACCGTCTGACTGTCAGTCATGAGTGCCTGCGCATCAGAAGCAGCGTCAAGATTTTCCTGTTCACCGTACAGAGCAGCTCTGGCATCCGCCTCATTCAGTTCTATCAGCATATCCTTTGTGATCTCTCCATCGGTCTCTGCAAGACGGTTTGCCTGCTCCTGCACGAGCTTTTCAAGTGTATTGCGCATCCCGCGCGCATTGCCAAAGTCCATACGGTCGCTCATCGTCATCCCCTGCAGCATGCCTCGGATGACCTTCTTGGCTTCATCTGTTACTTTATATCCCTGCTTTTTGGCATTCATCTCAAGAATGCCCATCAGTTCATCATCCGTATAGTCAGGGAAGTCAATATACTTGTTGAAACGCGAAATCAGGCCTGGGTTGCTGGTCAGGAAATCATGCATCAGGTCAGTATAACCGGCTACGATAACAACCAGATCATCCCGATGATCCTCCATCAGTTTTACCAGTGTATCTATGGCCTCATGACCGAAGTCATTATCCATGCCCTTGCGAGCCAGTGCATATGCCTCATCGATAAACAGAATACCGCCCAACGCGCTGTTGACCACCTCTGTTACTTTACCGGCTGTCTGTCCTACGTAGCCGGCTACAAGACCGCTCCGGTCCGTTTCGATCAGCTGCCCCTGACTGAGGAACCCAAGCTGTTTATAGATCTTGGCTACCAGTCTTGCAACCGTCGTTTTGCCGGTACCCGGATTTCCGGTAAACACCATATGGAAGGACATGTCCATCACCTTGAGGTCATGTTCCTCACGCATCTTGCGGACCTTGATGAGATTAATGAGCGTATGAACTTCCTTCTTCACCTGCGTAAGACCAATCAGACCATCCAGCTCCGCTACAAGTTCCTCAACGCTCTTCTCCTCAGGCTCTGCCTTGACAGGTTTCTTTTCAGCGTTCTTTTCCGGTTTGTCCTGTTTTCTGCTGCCCGGTGCATCCATGCGGATCTGTTCCTGCATGCCCGCATGACGTCCGGCTGCGCGTGTCATGAGGAATGTCCGCAGACCGCCTGCATAGGTGGTGATGAACTGCAGCTCCTTGCCGTCAAGATCCCCGTCTACCTCTGCAGCTGCATACAGCAGCCGGCTGACACCATCAACAAACTGCTGGGCTTTTGCGGTCCCGTCCTTGTCATCCATTGCCTGGCAGCAGCGCAGAAGCAGCGGTGTCCCCTCAGCAAAGGAACGGTTCTTGAATCCGATATTCAGTGCCTGTTCCGGCGTCGCTTTCCCAATCTGCAGAATATCCCTGGCCGGAACGGAAGCAATATAGGTCAGCATCGACTGGTCAGGCGTCCCGCCGGCCTGCGCCAGTTTCAGCAGCAGGGACTGAACATACATGTCCAGAAACAGCCGGATATCACTCGTTCCAACACGCTGCCAGTTTCCGCTGGCAACAAGCTGGTCACAGCACTCGCTCATCTGCTTATATGCAGCTTTTCCTTTATGAAGCTCCTTGATTTCCATCCATGTATCCTCCACTTCTTCTCACAGTCTCAGATGTACAGCACCACACTCTTCCGGCTTTTTCTTTTCCAAGGAAAAGGCACATCTGACAGCACTGACCTATTAATGCTTAAGTCTTGACATTACGCGTTTCCACTTTTGCCCAAGTTTGACACGTTCAGCAGCATTCAGAATAAAAACACTGGCAACCGGCAGTTTGTACATTCTGAGATAATAGCTGAGAAAAAGTACACCCGCCACCAGATATGAAATAACTGACGCAATCGCTGCCCCCATCTTCCCCCAAAGCGGAATGGTGAAACAGTTGCATACAATATTGACAACTACCGAAGCTGTCAGCATCAGGAGATATACGCCTTTCCTGCCCTGTGCCAGGAGCAGCGTACCGATAATTTTAAACCAGCTCATGGGCAGAATGCCGGCTACAAGCAGTACCGTTACGGCATATGACGGCAGGTATTCCCTGCCAGCCAGCAGGTAGATCATGGGCCGGCCAATTGCCAGAATGCCCAGGATCATAAGCAGCGTCATATAAAAGTTCACCTTGAGGCTCATCGTAACCTCATCCACTGCATCATCCACGGCAGTCCTTGAGAAAAGAACTTCGCGGAATGCATCCGGAATCAGCCAGCCGTATTCCGAAAGTGAAACACCAAGTGTGTAAAATCCGATCTCAATATCCGGCACATGAAAGACATAGCCCATCATCAGGGTGTCCACACGGTAATTGAGCGTCAGCATCAGTGTTGTCAGCATCGAAACCATGCCAAACGGCAGAATGCGCGCGGCAAACCCCAGATCTGCCCTGAATGGATTCGGCAGCTTTCTGAGTCGGAGCAGTGCAAATATGATTGTGATGAGGTCACCGATAATGATCAGTGCAAGTGAAACCAGAATCGTCCGGTTCATGGTGTAAAAAGCCAGAATCGTGATAATGGTATTGGTAATGCGTGCGGTAAAAAAGATGACATTTTTGAATTTGACATCCTCTACCATGATCATGAAACTCAGCTGATTTGCCAGCACCTGAATCGGTGCCAGCAGGCAGACTGCTGTGATCTCAAACGAGTTCGTAAAAACTGCAGCAGTGATGCCAATGCACATATATACAAGAAACTGCAGTGAAAATACCCTCAGAAACTTGTCAAGTACGTTCGGAAGATGCTGGCGCTTGTAATATGGATACGGCTGATACAGACCGAAATTCGCTGTTACCGCCACTACGGAAAGCAGCGAGGAGATCCGTCCCAGCTCACCCTTTAGCTGCGGGCCCAGAAAACGGTTTGAATAACTGGAGGCAATCAGTCCAATCAGAACCGCAAAGATCTTGGTCAAAATCGTGAAAATATAATCATTGTTCACGACCCGGCCTATGATCCGTTTGATTTTGTTCACGTTTCCGCCTCCACGATTTCAACACCCGAATCTGCCGTCAGCATGGCCCGTGCACTTGGATACTGCATCTGCAGTGCAATCATCGCCTCCCGGCATTTTTGCGCATTCGGATAAATCCCATAGACCACTGATCCGCTTCCTGTCATTTGGGCTGCCATCGCGCCACTGTCCCGAAGTGCCTGAATGGCCTGTCGAAGACGCGGACGCTTGCGGATGGAAACCGGCTGCAGCACATTCCCCATTGCACGTGACAGTGTACGGATATCCCCCGTTTCAAGTGCACTGGCTGCCAGATCACTATCCGGTCTGTCCTCTTCAGCAATTCCTTCTGTATGCAGTCCGTCGAATACTTCCTTTGTCGACAGGCCTCGGCACGGCTGAATGGCAACCAGATGAACCGGCTTTCCCATTCTGAGCGGCATAACCGTTTCACCGATGCCTTTTACCCGGCACAAACCGCCTTTCAGACAGAACGGCACATCTGCACCAATCCTGAGTCCCAGGCTGCTGAGTTCATCCGGTGTCAGGCCGCATTTCCACATCATGTTCAGTGCTAGCAGTGTTGCCGCCGCATCACTGCTTCCGCCGCCCATTCCCGCACAAACCGGAATGTATTTTTTCAGTTTAATGTCTGCCCCAACTTTTACACCTGTCTCCTCCCGAAGCAGTCTGGCTGCACGCAATACCAGATTTTTATCATCTGCCGGTGCAAAACTCTGCCCGGCAGAATTCACAGTCAGTGTCAGTTCTTCTGATTCACGAAACTCAAGCAGATCGCAAAGGGTCACGGATGACAGCAGCATGTCAAGGTCATGATAGCCATTTGGCAGTTGTCCCAGAACATCCAGTGTCCAGTTCACCTTGCCTCTTGCCCTGACCTGCAGCATCATGCCTTTTCCTCCTCCATATTCCCTGTGCCGGATCTTTTCGCCATGATCGCCTCAATTTCATCCGGTGTTCGCTCGATCGCCTCGGACAGGACTTCACAGCCGCTTTCAGTAATCAGCAGATCATCCTCAATCCGGATACCGATCTTCTCTTCATCTATATACAGGCCCGGTTCATCGCTGAGGACCATTCCCGGCTCCAGTGGTCGGTTCAGCATATCATATACATCATGTGTATCCAGACCGATAAAGTGTGATACGCCATGCATGTAATATTTGCCGATCTCCTCCGCCTTGCTGATCTTCCCCATTTCCATGAGGCCGTCTGCCAGTACAGACTTGCAGAGGTCATTCAGCTTTTCAATTGTCATGCCCGGCTTTGCCGCCTCAGCAACCGCCCTGTTCGCCTTCAGCACCAGTTCATAATACCTGCGCTGCTGCGGTGTAAAGCGTCCGTCTGCCGGATAGGTGCGCGATATATCCGCACAATACCCATTCAGCCTTGCGCCCAGATCCAGAAGCACCAGTGTGCCAGGTTCAATTCTGCAGTCATTGGTCTCATAATGAAGGGAACAGCCGTTTATTCCGGAGCCGACAATGGTCGGGAATGAAACAGCCTCTGCGCCTCTCCTGCGGATTTCATACTCAAACTCCGCCTGTACAGCATACTCCATCTGTCCAGAACAAAGCGTATTCAGCACGCGGTTAAGTCCCTTATGGGTCAGATCTACCGCCTTACGGAATTCTGCAATTTCCGTTTCATCCTTGTTCATACGCATACGCGAGACAAGAGGATGCATATCCTTCAGCTGAATCGCCGGATATGATGCATGTATGGTCTGTGCGCGCGTGAGATTATAGGATGCAGGTGCATCCGAAGACTCCCGGTGACAGTCCATCCACAGCACCTTTGGAAACTCCCTGGCACAGAGCCGCTCTACCATTGCCATATGCGACTGGAAGAACTGTACATCCTTAATTCCGGTGATACGCTGCGCCTCTTCCTTTGTCACACGTTTTCCCGTCCACCGCTCAAGTGCAGGTACCGGCTGCTCAATGTAAAGAATTTCACGCTTCTTCCCGCCTGTCCTTGACATAAGGAGCACCATATTTTCCCTGCGAAGCCCTGTCAGATAGAAAAAATGACGGTTGGCCTCAAACGGAAAACACTCATCCATAGAACAGGGCACCGAAATCCCCGAATACAGTAGGAGCATCTCTCCCTCGCCCAGCTGCTCCATCAGTTTTCCGCGGCGTTCAACATATTTATTCTGCATACCTGTCATCCTATTCCAGTTCACTTCAAAAATGCTTCCTCAGCAATCGATGCCAGGCGACGTGTCAGCGTCATAACCCCGTCATCTCTGGCCGTCCTGCATCCATTGGTCATCACACAGATCACCAGCTGGCTTTCAGGCTCAAAGTAAAGATTGCAGACAATGCCTTCAGATGTCCCCTGATGTCCATACACCGTTCTTTCTGTCAGCACCGTATCCTGCCGGATACAGAAAAAGCTGTACGGAGACTTTTCCGTTATTCCGGTTGTTTCCGGGCTCTGCGGTTCCCGCATCCTGTCAAGTGCTTCAGCACTCAGCACCTGAATGCCGTCCACACTGCCGTCTCCGCATGCTGCAATCCCCAGCCGTGTCAGATCACGCGGACGAATCAGAAGGCTGCCTACGGTTGTCCTGTAATGATGATCAGGATCTGCGACTGCCTCATATTCCTGGCGCAGCATATAGGACGGCGCCTGATACAGATCTCCGTCCTGATGGTATGTAGCCACTATATAATCCGGTTCCGCAATCTGCGTTGCTGTATACGCAGCATCTATGCCAAGCGGTGCAAACAGATAATGCCGCATAAAAGTAGATACATCTTCTCCGGTCACAGACTCCACAATGGCACCCGTAATGCCTGCACCAAAGTTGGAATACCTGTACTGTGCTCCGGGCGCCACATCACGGAAATTCGATTTTGCCTTCTTGTCGTAGGCAATCATATCCGAAAGGATGCTGGATTTCTTTGAATAGGAACCTTCCTCATTAATGCCCGATGTATGACTCATAAGGTGTCTGAGCGTTATCGGCTGATTTTCATATCTGGGATTACCAGCTTTATATCCAAGGTACACGGATATGTCCGTATCCGGATCCAGAATGCCGTCATCCATCATTTTGAGAAGCCCGATTCCCGTCACAAACTTGGTAACCGATGCACATTTAAAATAAGTTTTCTCCGTCACCGGCACATTGGTTGATTTCTGCTGCACACCGAAGTACCTTTCATACACTATACTGCCATTTTGTGCAACAACAAACGCACCACCGACTGCTCTGGCTTTTCTGAACTGGGCATCTACCTGCTCGTCCATGGACAGCGCCTCAGAAAACGCATTTCCGGCTGACAGTGCCAGGATCAGCGTACATAACAAACGAAAAAACGCTCTGCGCATTTAGCTTTTCCTCCCATATTCTCACAACTGTATCATAGCACTCAATATGCTGATTCTGCAAGCTCTGCCCGGTATTTCTCTTTCTGAAAACAGAAAAAATGCCCATACAGAATAGGTACAGCCTCAATAAAATTCCACATTCCCCGGCTGCACCCCGTTCAATTGGAGCCGAATTTGGACCATCTGACGTAATGAAGATGAGTTTCTATATCAAAGACCAAGCGCAGCTTTTGACTGCGTCACATCTCTGACAGCATGCATTATCCAATGCTATCGTGAATTCCCTGTTTTTTGGGAATTATAGTTTTAATTCATCGTCCGTTTTCCTCTTTGCCTCCCCTTATCCGAGCGCTGCTTGCGGGGGGGTTGAATCCTTTTTCCCCTTTGGACGACCACCTTTGTTCTCGAGCGTATCTACAGTATGCTCTGTTTCTGACACTGTTTCCCCGGGCTGCTATCGTGTGCAGCTCTGTATGCAAAGGAAGGCACTGGCATATCTTTATGATTACGGATTGAAGTGCTCATTTAAAACATCCTCATTATCATTCCTATTATCGAGTAGACCGTGGGCTTACGCCCACAGCCCCTCTACAGATCCGTACGTGCGGCTTTCCCGCATACGGCTCCTCACAAAAGCTTAATGGCTTTACATCGCGTAGACATTCTTGAGTTTCCATTTCACCAGAGGAT
>JAFUHD010000168.1 GCA_017469025.1 Clostridia bacterium | reverse complement strand
CGTCTTCAAGCGCACTTATACCGACAAGAAGGTTTCGGTAGATAGTGTCAGAGCATATCTTCGTGATTTGATAACCACGTTGCTTCTTAACGGATACAGTGATTCCTCTTTGATCAACAGTATCCGAAAGTACCAGGTACGAAGCAAAACCTCCGAGGTTGCATGATGTCGAAGAAAACAATAGGAGAAGTATGCCCTTTCGATTTGCGAAATTCTTAATGTGGTGAATTCTAGAGATTTTTTTATGCTATGCGAACCGATGCCGGCTGGGCATCTTATTTTTTTGCCATCTTTTGGAGATAACCCCAAGTTGTTGGGTGGATTTTGCCCTGGATCTTTCAATTTCTCGGGTTACACCATTGTCAGTACTGACTAGGGCAAACCCGAGAAATGGGTCAATCATTTTTCCATCCACCTTTTCTCATTGGAAACACTCAGTCTTGCAACTTTGAACTCTTCAGTATTTAACATTGCTTATTTAACCTCCAAGCAGGTAAATATGTTTAAAAGTGATTTCAGAATCGTAGCTGATTACTTTGTACAGATCCGTAAAACCGGGCAATACAAGGGAACTACAGATACAATAAAACACATTTACGATACTCTGAAACTTCTCAGTGTGATGAAAAATGACGACCGATATATACAGGCATACTACTATACTAAAGTGAAAGGAGAAATTCGGAACATGTGTGACGTTCTTGATCGTATTGAAAAGATTGGCGCAGATAAAAAAGAAAAAGAAATGAGAGCTGTTTTGGCACAGAAAGATAAGGAAATCGCACGGAAAGATAAGGAAATAAAAGCTACTTTGGCACAGAAAGATAAGGAAATCGCCCGGATAAATAAAAACAATGCCCGGCAAGAAACTGACATGAGAGAATCCTTTGCCAAAAAGATGCTCGCCAGTGGAATATCACAGGCACAAGTAGTTGAATGCAGCGGACTATCTAAAACCCGTGTGGCGAAATTGGCTAAAATTATTGCTGCAGTGATTTAGCAACCTGCTTTAGCCCAGTTCTATCAGCTGGGCTCTTGTTCTGTTCCAAATTGAAGTGCTGGAACTTCGCTTTCGCTTTTATTTTCCTTTTTGTTTTGAACAATCATTCTTTCGTTATGAACCATCTCCCCAGAAAACACCGATATAAGGAGATGGCCCAGCACCTAGTGCTGGTTTGTCAAATCATGACAACTGCAATTGATACGGTGCCGAAAGTACGACTATGTCATTAAAGGAGCATTAAACTGCTTCTTTAAGGACGGAGTAAGCGATAAGCTAAGCAAATCCTGTGCAAGAAAAATGCTTGTTTTCGAGCTTCCACAGTCTATAGGCTCTCTAAGACCAGAGGTGCCAGATTGGCAATAGTCACAGAAGTTTCTTAACAGCCTGTATTAGCCCAGCCCTGTTTGACTGGGCTAATACAGTTCAATGAAAGAGGAATCTGATGATCTTTTCTGTCTTAACTGATTAAAACTACAGGGAGAAACGGCATCTTGATCGTCTGCCAGACCGATCAAACGCTATGGCAGACATCATGCAGATTATGAGCTCCCGTGTCGGCGTTTCAAATTCCAACATCGTTTTCTCCATTAATCAGCCACATTTCTGTCTCGGAAACATCAGCCTCTGAAAATCATTGCTGTATAGATGCACTGCGCTTTGATTCGCTTTCTCATTGCGGCGCATAAGGTTTGAGAAAAACTGTCTGCGTCCGCGTGAAAAGTTTACCTCTTTCACCCCTTCCGTATGATAATGGGAGGTTTTATGAATTGCAGTTCAAAAAAAGCAGCACATACGTACTGCTTTTTGCACCAGTAAAAGAAACATGTTTACACTGAAACACACTGCTTACACAGATGACAGGCACACCAGTGATCTGGTCCAACCTGTTTAAGTTCAGGCTGTTCCTGACTGCACACTGGCATCGCATGCATACAGCGGGTATGGAAACAGCATCCCGTCGGGGGATCCGCCGGGCTTGGTATATCACCCGCCAGTTCAATCTTTTCACCGGTCGCCTCTCCCGGCATTTTCGGAATTGCGGATATAAGTGCCTGGGTATAGGGATTCTGAGGACTGCGGTAAAGGCTTGCCTTGTCTGAAATCTCCATGATATGACCGAGGTACATGACTGCTACCCGGTCCGAAATATGTTTGACAACAGACAGATCATGTGAAATAAAAATATAGCTGAGGCCCATCTCCCGCTGGAGGGATTTGAGCAGATTGATGATCTTTGCCTGAATGGAAACATCCAGAGCCGATACAGGTTCATCACAGATGATGAGCTTCGGCGGAAGCACAATTGCCCTTGCGATGCCGATTCTCTGCCGCTGTCCGCCTGAAAATTCGTGCGGATACCGGTCCATGAAATCGAGGTTCAGACCGGACATTTCCATAACCTCGCGGATCCGGTCGTCACGCTCAGCTTTGGTGGCATATGTATGATCAATATCGATATTTTCCCCTATGATGTCCTTGACCGTCATACGAGGATTCAGCGAAGCAAAGGGATCCTGGAAAATGAGTTTCATTTTCCGCCGCGCCTTCTTCAGTTCTGCACCGGTAAGGTGGGTAAAGTCCTCTCCATCCAGTGTAATCCGGCCGGATGTCGGCTCAATCAGGCGAATGATGGTCTTGCCCAGTGTCGATTTGCCGCAGCCGGATTCACCGACAATTCCCAGTGTCTGGCCGGCAGCCAGTTCAAAACTGATACCGTCTACAGCCTTTACGGTCGTCCGGCCTCCAAAGAGCTTTCCGGTCTTGAGACTGTAGTATTTTTTCAGATCGCTTACTTGAAGCAGCGGTTCACTCATCTTACTCTCCCTCCCAGCCGGACATATACCGGAAACAGCGCACGCTGTGTCCGGGCGTAGCCTCTGTTATCTCCGGACGATGGCTGCGGCACTTGTCCGTTGCATACGGACAGCGAGGCGCAAACAGACATCCCTCCGGCAGCTCGTAAAGCATTGGAACAGAGCCCGGAATGACGTTAAGTTCTTCCACTTCCGTATCCAGCATTGGTATGGCCCGGATCAGTCCGATCGTATATGGGTGTGTCGGATGAGCAAACAGTTCCGCAGTCTCTGCCTGTTCCACAACCTGTCCTGCATACATGACAATCACTTCATCTGCCATCTCATTGATGACGCCCATGTCATGCGTAATGAGCATAACCGAGGTGCCAAGCTGATTCTTGAGCCGGTTGATCAGGGACAGAATCTGGCTCTGAACAGTCACGTCGAGAGCTGTTGTCGGCTCATCACAGATCAGCAGGTCCGGTTCGCAGGACAATGCCATGGCGATCATGGCACGCTGACGCATGCCGCCGGACAGCTGATGCGGACAGGAGGCAAATATCTTTTCCGGCATCGGAATGCCGACCAGATTGATCATCTCAAGTGCCCGGCGCTTTGCTTCGGCTTTGGTCACCTTTTCATGCAGCAAAATGGTCTCCATGATCTGGTCGCCAATGGTCAGTACAGGATTCAGGCTGGTCATCGGCTCCTGGAAGATCATGGCAATGCCTTTTCCGCGGATCTTATGCATCTCGCGTGCAGGCAGTTTGGTCAGGTCCCTTCCCTGAAAGAGAATCTGTCCGCCTACGATCTTCCCCGGCGGCTGGGGAAACAGCCCCATTATGCACAGACTGGTCATGGACTTGCCGCAGCCGGATTCACCGACAATGCCCAGCGTCTTTCCCTTTTTGACCGAGAAGGACACATGGTTGACAGCCGGAAGTTCTCCGTGACTGTTGAAGAAGCTCATGCTCAGATCCTGAACTTCCAATATGTTGTTTTCCATGATGTACTCCTCTCTCAGCTCCTCAGTTTCGGATCAAGCGCATCGCGCAGACCGTCTCCCAACAGATTGAAAGACAGCACCGTGATGATAATCGCCAGACCCGGGAACAGGCTGTAATAGGTATAACCGCGGATAAACGGCTGTGCCTCCGAGATCATGGATCCCCAGGAAGCGGTCGGCGGCGAAACGCCGAGACCAAGGAAGCTCAGGGATGCCTCGGACAGAATGGCATTGGGAATGCCAAGCGTAACCGTGATAATAAGAATCGGTACGCAGTTCGGCAGAAGATGCTTCAGAATGACCCGCAGCGGTGAACCGCCGCATACAATACAGGCCTGAATATATTCGCTGTTCTTGAGGCGCATTACTTCACCACGGATAAGGCGGGCCGTGGATGTCCAGCCAAGAAGCCCCAGTGCTATATAAAGGTTGACCAGACCGGGTCCAAGGATGAACATGACTGCAATTGCGAAAAGCAGAAATGGGAAGGACGAAAAGACCTGAATGATAAACGACAGAACGGTGTCAGTCTTTCCACCAAAGTAGCCTGCACAAACACCGATAAAGTATCCCAGGAAACAGGCAATGAGCTGGGAGATGATCCCAACGGACAAAGAGATCCGGCAGCCATAGAACACACGGGTCAGGATATCCCGGCCGAACTGGTCTGTTCCAAAGGGATGTTCCGGATTCGGGCTCTGGAAGCGGTCCCTTGCCTTGTTTACATTCGGCTCATACGGTGTCAGGTAAGGGGCAAAAACCGCAATAAACACCAGCACCAGAATGACAAACAGGCAGAACATGGCCAGATGATTTTTCCTCAGAATGTCCCAGCTGAGCTGGTAATAGGAGCGGTAACGATTGTCTTTTCCGTTTTTCTTTTTCATCCTTCTGCCCCTCCTCCCAGCCGGATTCTCGGATCAATGACCGCATACAGAATATCGACCAGCAGATAGATAATGACACAAATGGTAGCAATGTACATAACTCCGCCCTGCACCAGAGGCAGATCGCGCTGGTTGATTGCATCCACCATAAGTTTGCCGATGCCGTCTATCGTAAACACGGTTTCGATCAGCATGGAACCTGTCAGGATATTTCCAAGGTCCGTACCGGCAACCGTTACGACCGGTATCAGCGCATTGCGGAATGCATGCTTCATGACCAGCATCCAGCCATGTACGCCCTTGGCAGATGCTGTCCGCATGTAATCCTGTTTGGTGACCTCAAGCATGCTCGTCCTGGTAATACGCGAAATGGATGCCGCGTACCTGGTTCCCAGCGCAATGGCAGGCAGAACATAGTAATTCCAGTCCTTTGCACCGGAGATCGGGAACCACTTGAGGGTCAGACCGAAGTAAAT
Organism: Clostridia bacterium; assembly: GCA_017469025.1. Classification (GTDB taxonomy): domain Bacteria; phylum Bacillota; class Clostridia; order Christensenellales; family Aristaeellaceae; genus Ventricola. Next base: position 13,369 of record JAFUHD010000168.1, on the reverse strand, counting down.
CTGCAGAATGATGGCAACCCAGAAGTTCGGCGCGGAAACGCCGGCAATGGACAGCGTCATCAGCAAACGGTCAATGAATTTATTGTGAAACACGGCTGCAAGAATGCCGAAGGTGAGACCGAACACCAGGGCAAGCACATAGGCAAACAGCGCCAGCCGTGCAGTATAGCCAAAGGAATTCAGCAGCATATCAAAAACCGGCTTGTGCTGGAAATAGGAGACGCCGAAGTCGCCATGCAGCATGTTGGTCAGCCAGTTGAAATACTGTGCGAAAATCGGCTTATCCAGACCCATCTGCGCCCTGACCTGGGCAATCGCCTCAGGCGTCGCAAATTCGCCCATCATAAGCTCTACCGGATCACCGGGGATAACATTCAGAATGAAAAAGGTAATCAGTGAAATTGCCAGGACCACACCAATGGCCTGCAGTACCCGTCCCAGAAGATAGCGTGACATGGGGGTTCCCCCTCTACAAGATTTCAGTGCATCACATGAATAAAGCGGCGCCGGCTTCGTTTCGCGAAAACCGGCGCCGCCGTTTACTGTTGACCCGATGGATTACTTCGCGTTGTACAGATCCATGTCAAAATCGACATCGTAGCAGATCTGATAAATCAGGTTGCCTACGGTGAAGTTGGTTACATAATCCTGTGCAGCAAATACATAGTTCGGATAGTAGAGCGGGATGCACGCATAATCCTTGCGGGACATGAGCTCATCAGCCTGCTCATACAGCTTTGCGCGCTCGGCGTCATCCGTAGAAAGACGGGCAGCATCCATCAGCGCGTCAAACTCAGGATTGTTGTAGAACACGGACTTTCCGGGTGCATTGGTGGAATGGAAGTAAGAATAGATGTTGTTATCCGGGTCCGCATAGAGCGGGAACCAGCCCATCCATTCGCACTGCACGTTGCCGGCATTGCGCAGGGAGGTCCAGGTAGCAGCGTCAACCAGTTCAAGCTTCATCGTGATGCCGGCCTGAGCAAGATCGCTCTGGATCTGAACCATATCCGGCTGATCCGTGGAGCGGATGTGTGCGGTAAAGGTAACACCATCCGGATATCCGGCTTCAGCCAGCAGTGCCTTGGCACCGTCCGGATCGAACGGATAAGCCTCACGGGCAACAAAGCCCAGCTGGGCAGGGTTAACAGTGCTGGTCGCAACCGTGCCGAGGCCGTTGTCAATAAACTCAACAAGGGTCTCACGGTCAATCGCCATGGAGATCGCCTCACGGACGCGGACGTCAGCCAGCGGGTTCGGCTGTCCGTCGAACTCGTCAGACAGGTTGATGCTGAGGAATACGGTACCGAGCGGATAGTACTTGTGGAACTTGTCCGCAGTCGGGGTGCCCTGATACTGCAGATAGAGATCGGTCGGAACCTGGCAGAGGTCCAGATCGCCATTTTCGAAGGCCATCAGCTTGGTGTTCTCATCGTCAAACAGCGTTACGATGATCTCATCAAAGTGCGGCTCGCTGCCCCAGTAATTGGCATTCTTCGTCAGAGTGACAGAGCTGTTGTCATGATCGCCGAGAACATAAGGACCAGTACCTACCAGAGTACCGATGCCCCAGTCATCGCCGGCAGCCTCGCAGGCATCCTGCGGGAAGATCGCGGCATAGATGATACCAAGGTTCTTGGTGAAGCAGGAGAAAGGCTGGGTCAGGGTGAACTTGAACGTGTAATCGTCCACTGCCTCAAAGCCGGCCAGTTCGGTCGCTTCGCCGGCCAGCATTTCCTTCGCGCCAGCAATCATGTTGTACATGTATGTGCTCAGAGCGCCGGTCGCCGGGTTGAACATCCGCTCAAAGGTGTACTTGACATCCTTCGTTGTCAGCTCAGTGCCATTGGAGAAATAGACACCCTTGCGGAGCTTGAACGTATAGGTAAGGCCATCTTCGGAAATCTCCGGGAAATCCTCGGCCAGAACCGGAATCTCCTCATTCTGATCATTCCAGAAATAGAGACCTTCAACAACGCACTCTTCAATCGTGGTTGCGCGGGAATTCGTATTGGTCTGCGGATCATAACCAACCTTCGGGTTGATCTGACCGAAGTGCAGAACCTTTGCATTCTCAGCGCTGACGCTTGCAATGGCGAAAACCATAGCCAGTGCCATAACCAGAACCAGCAGTTTTTTCATGATAAAACCTCCATGTTATATTCGGTTTCCATGGTAATTATGCAAACCGGCATAATTAAAACACTTTTCCGTCTGAGTGTCAATGTAAAAAAAGTGTGGTTTCTGCAATTTCTGTATACAGATTATGCAAAAACCACATCATTCTATATCAGGCCATCATATAAGCCATGGTCAGCTCATAAGTATTTTTGAGGCCGTCGATATGTGTGCGCTCATAGCCATGGCTGTTGGATGTTCCCGGGCCAATCGCTGCATGACGGATATCATAGCCGGCAGTAACAGAAGCATCTCCATCCGTTCCATAATGCGGTGTGAAAATGTCCATCACATAATTGACGCCGGCTTTCTTTGCCGCAGCACGCAGTTCCGCTGTCATCTCATAGTGATACGGGAACCGGCTGTCCTTGCAGAAGATGGAAACAAGGTGCTCCTCCGAGTTCTGGTCAGGACCGGTCGGCGCAATATCCAGTGCCAGGATATCTTTTGTATCCGCCGGCAGATAGGTTGTACCGTGGCCGATCTCCTCATAACAGGCAAAATACGCATACACCTTGCGGTTCGGTACCAGATTCTGCTCCTTCATCGTTTTCATTGCGTTGAGCAGAACCGCCACGCATGCCTTGTCATCGACAAAACGGCTCTTGATGTATCCGTTGCTCATTGTAAAGCGGGGCTCCAGTGCAATCATGTCTCCTGTTTCAATGCCAAGTGCGCGTGTCTCCGCATCCGTATGAACCGGCATATCGAGCACCACACAAACGTTGGTACGGAAATCGCCTTGTGTGGAACGGAGTTCTTCCTCTGTCACGTGCACAGAGTTCGGTGTCCGGCAGACTGTACCGGTATAAACCTTTCCTTCTCCCGTATAAACCCGCACATTCTCAGTCACGCAGTAGAATGGATACAGGCCGCCGACATTGCAGACATTGAGCGTGCCGTCCTTGTTGATCTTGCGGACCGTAAGTCCAATGTCATCCAGATGCGCCGTAATCACCAGCGGATTGCCTTCTCCGCCCAGGTCCACGATCACACCGCCCTTATGCGTTACCTGAGCCTTGTATCCAAGGCGTTCCACTTCAGATACAGTCCAGTCCTGCACCTCACGGAACTGTCCGGTTGTGCTGTCAATCGCCAGCAGTGCCTTGAACGCATCAATTGTATAGGTTTCGTCAAATGAGTACATTGTCGTTTTCTCCCCTTTATTGTCATAATTTGACTTTCGGCATCATATCATGATTTGACCAACCGGTGCTGCTCACCCGGTCAGTCTTTATTTGCCGCCTTTACCACATTGAGTGAAAAGCCGGCTTTTCACTGACAGGCAGACTCAATCAGGCCAAGTTCGGTAAGCATCTTGGCAACGCCGTCCTGATCATACGGTTTAGCCACATGGACTGCATGTTGTCTGGCAAGTTCAGTCCCGTTTCCCATTGCAACGGGAACCTTCACCGTATCAAGCATCTCAATATCATTCCGTCCGTCACCGAAAGCGATCGTGTTTTCCACCGGAATACCCGTTGCCCGGCAGGCTGCCAGTACGCCCGTGCCTTTTGTATGACCAAACGGCACAAACTCCATGATGTTTTCATTGTGGGCAAAAATTTCGTAGCGGCTGCCCAGCCATTCAAGCGCCTCCGTCCTGCCAGTCACATCCTTGAAATCGCAGGACAGCTTTACAAAAGCCCACTTGCCTTCATTGCCCGTGACCGGAAGAAGATTCTCCCCCATCTTTCTGGCTACACGCTGTACGAAGGGATCCTCGCCAAAGGCGTCTACATCACAGTACAGGTGATCTCTGCCCTCGAGAATCGAATAAATCCGGTGGTGTGTCAGGCATTTAATGGTTTCCTCAGCCAGCTTGGCCGGGATCTCATCATACAGATACAGTTGATTATCACGCCAGTTTATTGATACTGACTCCTGCCCTGGACGTTTTCCTTCAATCATGGTGCCGGCTCCAGAAACAATGCCGTCTATTCCCATATCAAAGAGCTGCGGCTGATATACAAATGCCCGGGTTCTTCCGGTATTGATCCACACCTCATGTCCATTGCGCCGTGCCTGTCGGACTGCATCAAAAGCACTTTCAGGAATTTGTTCCATCCGATTCCACAGTGTTCCATCCAGGTCAAAAAAGAGTATCCATTTCATTCGCAGATAATCATCCTTCCAATGTGGTGCATTGCCGTCTTAAGCAGAATGCAATTTTGCTGACAGCGGCAGGATTATATCACATTTTTCTGTCTTAAAAAACTGGTCAGACTATTTTCTGAAGACAATCCAGTTATGCGACCAGGGGACTGGAAGACCGAAGAGCGTTATCACTTTATTATATGCATTCCGATACCATGAATAGTTCCATCCGGCGCCCATATCCATATACAGCGCATTGGTAACGCCCAGTCGGTGAAGTTCCTCCATGAAGTCTTCGAAGTGAAGCATATTTACAGAGTCTATCACGCAGAGATTCCCATTCAGTTCAGCCAGTGTTCTGTAACAGCGTGCCCGGGGGCGTTCAATCATCATGACTGTCTCTCCATCCTGGATCAGACCGAACTGCATGAATCCATTGCCACCAGCCTCCGCAGCTGTCCTCACAGCTTCAGATGGATTGTCAAACTCAAACTCAAAGTGTCCGTCATAATAGACAAATGCTGCATAGCTGCTCTTGTTATATGGGCTCACATGGAGCATGCCATTCTCCGCATGATCTCCCTCTACATTTTCCTGGGTAAAACCGAGACTGATGTCATGCTGAAATGCCGCTCCGCTGCACCAGGTTATGGACTCGTCCGATTTTGATGGACGGTTTTCACATACATGGCAGACTTCGGAATACTCAGGAAAAATGACATAAACCGTACCGGTATTGTAAATCACCGTCTGATCCTGCGGCAGAATCTGCTCTGCGGGCATGGATACAGCATCAATGCTCTCCGGTATCTTTACATGGTATTGGGAAACCAGGCCCATGAAAATGAAAGAAAAGGCAGGTATCACCAGAATGGACGAAGCATACAGAACGCGGTAAATGATCTTTAGTCCTGTGGATTTCAGCTTTTCAGGCCCCCACAGGTAAACAATCAGAGTCACACACTGCAGAATTGCCAGTGTCAGATATGTGATTCTCAGTATATTCAGCCACATCTGTGCGACATAATAAACAGTATACGCAAGCAGTGACAGAAGGGTCATGACCATAAGCCAGATTCCTGTAATCCGCTCCTTTACACTCATCTGCCTTTTCTCCTTTCCCGTTTTTGCTTCAGCAGATCCTGACGCAGCACATTGAATGAATCAAACTGAGACTCCATACTGGCCAGCAGCAACAGCAGCATAATATCCGTAAGATACTGCAATGCATTTTTCCACAGAAGTACAGATGAAAAGCCAAGCATACTGTTGGAAACAAAAAGAAGAATGTATACCGCGAATTTAACGCTGATCGCGATCTGGTTAAGGATTACATTCTTTGGATTGCCATGAGAACTGTAATGGATAAAAAAATGGTTGAAGGTAATGACAATGGTCATGAGAAACGTCATGCCGGCAGCTGCCAGGTAAAGGCTTCCCTGTACGCCGACCACCAGATATCTGTCAAAATCCTGTTCTCCCCACAGTCCGGCAAGTACAATATATGCTTCCTGATACATCAGACAGAACAGAACACCGCCCATAAGTCCCTTGACCACATCCCATTTATAGTACTTGAAGGCCGCGAACATGGCAGCCGATGTCACCAGTTTTGTTAATATCTCAAATTTTACATAGGAATCTTTATCTGAGAGGCTTAAAACCAAAGAAACAATGCCCGTAACAATAACAAATCCACAGGCTGCCGCCATAAAGTATTCATTCAGAAATATGGATTCCTTCTTTTCCTTCTTCGTGATGCTGCCGTCTGACATGATATCCTCCGATCTGTTTATGCAAGACTATTCCTGTGATCTCCTTATCCGAAGCCGCCATGATATTTCCAGATGATCTGTGCAGGTCCATAAACCACACTATGTGCAGCATACCGCGCTGTCATTTATCTGCCTTCGGTTCGACGCCACGGAAGAGAGCGGCCGGCCTGTCAAAACCGGCAAATGGCTTCTCATCCTCCGTTGTTGTCTCCTGCCTGTTTATTCATCCGTCCCCCAAAAAGGTCCGGGCAGTGCTGCCTGCAGTTTCTTTCAGGATACAGACTCCGTCTTCCGGATGCCCGAATGCTTATATTCCTGACGGAGATTCTGTTCATTGCAGTTCCAGATTGAGATCAGATTCTGGTCCAAAGCCAAAAGCCTGTCCCACTGCAAAGTTTCATATCAATGAGCTTCAAAAAAACGGCAGACCAGCGCCTGCCGTTTAACATTAATAGGACCAGCATTTCTTGCATGGAGTAAACTTAAGTGCCTGTGCATTTCTGGCTGAAAGCTTTCTTGCATAAGCCATGGCGGAGCAGGTCGGATTGGAATGGAATTTGGTGCCGCCATCCGTGGAAACCCATACTTCCTGTCCATCCGTATCCGGATAACGCTTATCCAGATTGGTAACACTCATGCCCCAAAGCAGCCATGTCAGCGTGTTATCCGTCAGCTTTCCATCCTGCTTGAGCTTATGTGCTTTCTGGAATGCCTTTACAGCATCTACCACATCCTGATTATAGATGGACCCGACATCACTGGCCAGAAATCCCTGATTATACAGAGCATCTATCACGCCGCTGACTGCCAGTCCCTTGTCGCCATACTGAATAAAACAGATGCAGTCATCCAGTCCGCATGTATGTTTGACCACCGCCATTGCATTTCCCGCGCAAAGCAGCAGTACCAGTGTCAGACACACTAAAACAATTCTTTTTTTCATCACAAAATCCCCCTTTAATAACATAGTCGTGCTTTCGGCACCGTATCAATCACAGTTATCATTATTTGACAAACCAGCACGAAATGCTGGGCCATATCCTTAAGCAAAAGGCTTCCGTCCTTTGGCATCATGCCGGACATAGCCCGGACTCTACTCCGTCCCGGTTCAAAGAACCGGATTTATCTATTTGTGTCGTATTATAGCATTCTTTACTTTTCTTTACCAGACGATGCAGGTGTTTTTCCGTGTTTTCTTTTCATGTTTTCATTTGAAATCCGCTTTGGAATCATGCCGCCAAACAGAATCATGAAAAAGTCTGATATATGCCACAGCTGCATTGCAAGGCCGGAAAGAAACAGCACCAGTCCGACAGATACCCTGTCATCGAGCATCAAGAAGGCAAAAACATCTGATTTTCCAAGCATCCAGGCGCCAGCAATAAATGCTGCTGTCCCGAGACACTGGGCGATACCCGTAATGATGCATCTCATGTAAAAGCGGTGAACCCCTGCAAATCCGAATGCCAGTGCCAGAAACGCAGATACCGTCCGTGATTTGCCCCTCCAGCACTCCTGAATGCTCCGTTCCCTCTGGCCACGTCTTGCCACGCTTTCAATCAGCGCATGAACAATCACGACAAACATAATCAGAACCAGAATATATGAAGTTCCCTGCTGCGCTGCAGGTGCAGCCTTTTTCCCGGAAAAGAAGGCGCTTATTGTCTTTCCAAGTCCTGTAGACAAGAACATTCTTGCAAGTTCCTGCAGTATACCCATTCTATTCGTCCTCCTCTGGCAGCAGCTTCAGTATCCTGACTGAAACAGACTCCGTTAACCCGTCATATTGACAACCCCTCGTGATATACGGAACTGCCCCCCTTGCTGCTATCCTCTCATAGTTTATTCAAACCAGCCAGTTTATGCAAGCCAAAATACTGTCTTGTACCTGAAACGCTGCACCCCAAAGTACCCGCAAAGCTTGAAAGCCGTCTGTATTGGTGCTAGAATAGCGCAGCATTACGATTGATTCCGTATCAGGTGCACATTCTGCACCTGATACAAAACTCCTGTATATTGAAAGTTTGGCAATGAACTGCCATTAACCAAGGAGCACCGCATGGCTTTACACAGATCGTCTCCGACGATGACCGAAGGTCCGATCGGCAGAGAGATCTTCTTTTTTTCTGTTCCACTGATTATGTCAAACCTGCTGCAGGTCATCTTCAACATGTCCGATATTGCAGTAATCGGTCATTTTGCAGGTTCTTCAGCCCTTGGTGCTGTCGGTTCCACAGCCCAGCTGGTTTCCCTTTTCACCGCTTTCCTGATCGGAATGGGCGCAGGCATCAACGTTCTGATCGCCCGGCATTATGGTGCAGGACGCACTGAAAGCACCAGTGAATCCGTTCATACCGCTCTGATCATTGCCCTTCTGCTCGGCTTCGTCCTCTGCCTCCTGGGCTGCCTTTCTGCCAGATTCATTCTGGTCCTCTTCGGCACCAGGTCGGAACTGCTCGAAGGTGCCGTTCTCTATGTCCGCCTTTTCTTTCTCGGTATGCCTGCCATGGCCGTTTTCAACTTTGGCAGTGCCGTATATGACGCAGTCGGAAACACGCGCAGACCGCTTTTCTTTCTTGCACTGGCGGGCATTGTAAATATTCTTCTCAACCTCTTTTTTGTAATTGTCTGTCACTGGGATGTTGCCGGTGTAGCAGTTGCCAGCGCCGCATCCCAGCTCATGGCTGCCATTCTGGTCATCCGGTCTCTCATGCGCGAGAATGACTGCTACGGCATTCGCCCTGAAAAACTGCGCGTCAATTCCGAAAAAGCACGTGCACTGCTGGGCATTGGCCTTTCATCCGGTTTCCAGACGGCCGTCTTTCCCCTGGCAAACCTGTTCATTCAGTCAGGTGTCAACAGCTTCGATGCTGTCATGGTTGCCGGCAATGCTGCTGCAGCAAACGCGGACGGTATTGTCTATGAAACAATGAATGCCTTCTATATTGCCTGCTCAAGTTTCATGAGTCAGAACTATGGCGCCGGAAAGAGGAACCGTGTCATCCGCTCATATCTCTGGTCACTGGGCTGGTCCTTTGGCAGCGCATTTCTTCTTGGTACACTGCTGTTTATCGCCGGTCCCCGGTTTCTGGGCATTTTCACTTCAGATCCGGATGTTGTAGCCTGCGGTCTTCTGCGTCTCAACATCATGGCGTTTTCTTATGCATTTTCTGCTTTCATGGACTGCACCATTGCAGCCTCACGCGCTCTGGGGCGGACCATTGTTCCTACCATTGTCGTAATACTTGGTTCATGTCTGTTCCGGATTCTTTGGATCAAAACCATCTTTGCCCATTTTCATACAATCCCGTCTCTTTACCTGCTCTACATTTTCTCATGGGGCATAACTGCGACCTTCGAGATACTGTATTTCATCCGAAGCTGGCGCGAAGTCAGCCGTCAGCTGCCTGAATAAAACATTCTGAGGTATAACAGTGATTCATCCAAAGCAAAAAATACAGCGTTTTCTGTCAAAGCACCCAAAGATAGAAACCATTATCCGCACACCGGATATGCTGACGGAAACAACCCTATATATCGGATTCGGCATCAGCCTCGCCTTCACACTGTTCTGTATTGTATCTGGACTTTTTGAAAACACAATATGGTTTATGACGCTCGGCATCTACAACTTTGTGCTTGCGCTTATCCGGCTCCTTGCCGCCAGATCCATATGGCATCAGATCCACAGTACACACTCGGAGCGCAAACCTGCACGGCAGTCAGCACATATTTCAAAAGCAGTGGGAATTGCGCTGCTCTCCGTCAACCTGGCATTCATCGGAATCACTGCAGAAACCATCATCCGCAATCACGCACTGCACTATCATCCCTTCATTCTTTTCATCCTGGTTCTCTTCTCCGTAATCCGCTTTATCGCCTATTCTGTGAGCTCAATCAGGGGACGTAAAGAAGGAGCCACCCTGAACCATGCAATCCGGGGTATCAACATGACCGTGGCACTGGTCTCTCTATATACAACACAGACAGCTGTCCTGGATACCTATTTCCCTGACGAGCTTTTGCGGCTTATTTTGAACCTGACTGCTTCAAGCCTCATTTTCTTTGGCCTTCTCCGGATCGCAGTCAACCTTATTCTGTCTGCACAGAATGATCTTGCAGCAGACACAACTGGAACTCCGGCAAAGTAAAAAAACAGCAGACTTTCCGTTCCTACAGTCCGTGGAACGAAAGGCCTGCTGTTTTTGATTTCAGTAAGTCAACGCTGTAATTGTCTATCTGCCGTGCAGGGACGTAAATCAGATAATGCGTAGATCCCTGGAGACCGAATTCAGCGTAATTGCGCCATCCTCTGTAACACAAACAAGGTCCTCTACACGTACACCGAATTTTCCGGGCAGATAGATACCCGGTTCAACAGAAAAACACATCCCCGGCTTGCAGATTGCATTTCCTGTTCTGCTGACATCCGGATACTCATGGCATTCAAGTCCGATGCCATGTCCCGTGCGATGAATGAAATATGGGCCAGACCCGCCATCTTCAATGACTTTTCGTGCTGCACGGTCTACCTCGCTGACCGGAACCCCGGGATGCACGGCTGCACGGCCGGCTGCATTGGCTTTCTGTACCAGTTCATAGACGCGCTTCTGCTCATCTGTCGGCTGACCCAGGAACACGGTACGGGTCATATCACTGCAGTAATCCTGCCAGACAAGACCCACATCAATAATAACAGCGTCTCCCTGACAAAGCTTTGTCACACGGTCTGAACTGTGATGGGGTTCAGCACAGTTTGCACCAAAGCAAACCAGCGGATCAAAGCTGGGTCCGCTTGCTCCGCGTAAAGCAGCCTCACGCAGATAGAGATCTGCGCCATCCATTTCGCTCATTCCCGCATAAAGCTGTGCGATAACTGCCTCAATCGTCTCATCATTCTTCTTTGAGCTCTCCTGCATAAAACGGATTTCCTCAGCATCCTTATACAGCCGGGCACCGTCTACTGCCGCAGAACCTACAACGGGGCGCAGCGCAGCACGCTGCTCCATAAGCCGGATGGTAAACTGACTCGGCCAGAACTTATCAATACCGATTCTGCCATCCTCCAGTCTGTCTGCCAGAACAGCTACACAGTCTTCAGTATCATCAAACTCAACCAGTGGAACGTCCACGTTTCCCTTAAGTGCGAACAGGCGGTTGGCAAACAGACAGACCTCACCGGATGCCTTTACAAGCAAGGCCAGCATCCGTTCACCAGGCTGAATCAAGCGGCCGGTCAGATAAAAAACAGAAGCCGGCGAACTGACCAGGAGCTGGGAAAGACCCATTTTTTGCATGCCTTCAATTACTTTTTCTACACGATTCGTATGCATTTAGCGCCTCCAATTAACCCTGTCAAAAGTTCTTAAACGGCCACATTCTACCGCCGTACAAACAAAAATGCAACCCTGCAAGCAGGGTTGCATCCAATTACGAAGGACAGATCAGTCAACAGAAAAATGATACGCCGTCTGGGAAACGTACATCTCACCGGCTTTGAGCACCGGAGACGGGAAATTCGCATGATGAATCGCATCCGGCCATACCTGTGTTTCAAGACAGATAGCCCCGCGTTTTCCCATTTGTCCGTATTTGCCGTTACGCTCCGTCAGTCCGTTTGCACTGTAGAATTGAATACCCGGCAGATTGGTGCAGCACCACATCGTGATCCCGCTTTCCGCGCAGTACAGACGTGCGGCTTTCTTCCATTCACCTGTATCCGAGAGACAGAAGTTATGGTCATAACCATTTCCAGCCCTCAGTTGTGCATCCGGCTGAAGAATATCTGTTCCAATCTTTTTCGGTTGATTAAAATCAAACGGGGATCCTTCCGTATTCATCAGTTCGCCGGTCGGCAGACAGTTCTCATCTGCGACACAGAACTGACGGGCAAATATCTGCAGTTCGTGATCCAGTACACTGCCGCTGCCTGCAAGGTTAAAATAGCTGTGATTGGTCGGATTGAACAATGTATCCTTATCCGATACAGCATTGTAGGTAATATGGAAAGTATTCGCATCATCCAGGCGGTAACGAACTGTAAATGTCAGTGTTCCGGGATATCCTTCCTCACCATCCGGGCTCACACCATTGAACACAAGTTCATCACCGACAACCTGTGCCTTGTATATTTTTTTATCAAAACCAACCTTGCCGCCATGCAGATGATTGCCCCGGTCATTAATCACCAGCGAATACTGCTGTCCGTTCAGCTCAAAGCTGCCTTTCCCGATCCTGTTTCCGACACGTCCAATGAATGCACCCAGGAATCCGCCATTTTCCTCATATTCTTCAACCGTATTGTACCCAAGTACAACATCTGTCGGTTTAGAATATTTGTCCGGCACGATCAGTGACTGGACCGTGCACCCATAATCCAAAATGGTAGCTGACATTCCATTGCTGTTATGCAGCGTATAGGCTGTAACAGGCTGTCCTGCCTTAGTTATACCAAACTGACTGGTTTCGTACCTCACGTCTGATTCATTCCTTCCTGATTCTCTATCATACTTTTGAAGAAAAGAAAACAATGTTAATTTATCACGAAAACTGGCCTCAGTCAATCACACTATTTGTGTGTATTCGGAAGAAGAACATTTCATAGGGAAAGTACATCAATACTTCCGTTCTTTAGTATGTAAATATTTCAAATGATATACATTTCGCCGCAAACAATTTCAGACAATATAAACACCGATAGATGTACATTTCGAAATACATATGCATCAAACATTCAGCAGTTCAATCAATGTGTATTACAAATGATTTACATTTTGATATAATGAGTTCTTATATAATATGTATTTCGATATATACGAATTTTGAGATGTACGTCTCTCAAACATCAAGTGTTTCGAATAATGTATATTTCAGATGATTTACACCTAAATATACATATCTTTCTATGTATGTATTTTTCGAAATTTCAGAATGTTGTTATTTTTACATCTTTGGATTTCAATATTCTGTACGATTCAATTTTTAAGATTTCTGTATAACGATCATTTTGTATTTCAAACCTAAATCTCGGATTATCATCACTAAGAAAAGTGTGATCACTAAGAAAAATCATTCATAATCCCTGTAAAATAAGGGATTCTTACCCTCATAGCCCTTGCAAGAAGAGTTAGTTACGTTTATAATCGTAACTAACTATTCTCAAGGGGAGGGTACGGCCATGGGAAGAAAACCATCCGGAGCAATTCGAACTGACAAAGTGATTCAAAAGCAAAAAAATGGAGATCGCTATGTATATGAACGGCAGAGTAAATACTCTCCGGAAAAAGGGTACTATGTTTCTATATCATCAATTTGTCTTG
>JAFUHD010000167.1 GCA_017469025.1 Clostridia bacterium | reverse complement strand
CCAAAGGCATTGACGAGGCCTGCAAGTGTCAGAACCAGAAAGCTTTTTATCTTCAGTTCCTGAAAAGCCTTAAATGTTTTCTTTCCAGCTGTCTTCATTTTTTTCCTCCGGATATCGGTGATTTGTTGATTCTGCGAAAGTATATCATACACGATGATGCATCTGCAACAATTGTTCATGTGTGAGAAAAGTATTGTTGTCTTCATATTACTGTTCAGATAGTATGGAAAGTCAAACAAAAATATGTTGAAACAATACAAACTGAGTGCATAATGTTGACGTGGAATGGGTGCAAAACTTAACATAACATTGACAAAGTGTATTGAGAGAGTAGAATCAGATCAATGCTTGCGATTGAAATGATGATGAAATATATGCATCTTTTTGGCGTGCTCAAAACTGAGTATACCTTCTTTTTGTATCGAATCCACAGATACTTGGACGTCTCGTAGAGGGATAATCACATGTTTATGAAGAAAAGAATATGGCTTTTTATCTTGTCACTGATGATGATGACGAGTGCAGCAGTGGCAGAGACGATTATTTCTGTTTCTGATACTGTAGGACTGAACAATGCTTTTTCTCAAATTAACGCCATTGGAGGAGAATATACGATCAGCCTCCGAAACGATATAACTGGTTCCATAGAAATAAACAATTCAAATGCAACAGTTACAATTGTTGGTAACGGGTATACGTTGTCAGGTGTTAGCCAGATTATTACTGTATCAAACGGTGTATTGAATCTTGGTGATGGGGAATCTGAATTGACTCTTGCATATACAGGCACAATAGATCAGGACCCAGGCTTTGTTTACATTAATGGAACAAATGCTATATGCAATATGTACGAAAAAGTCATTATCCGAGATAGCAAGAAAGACAATCAGTTCGGAGGAGGCGTTGCGGTACAAAGCGGTACATTCCATATGTATGGTGGTACGATCCAAAACTGTGGAGTTGCCAGCGGATCTGTTTGTTTTGGGGGTGGCGTTGCTGTTTATTCAGGTGGCATATTTATTATGGATGGTGGAACGATAAAGGAATGCTATGCCATTGTAGAGCATGAACCACCGGGCAATGAAATCACCAGTACTGGTGGGGGGGTGTTTGTTAGTTCTGGAGGCAATTTTGTCATGAACGGAGGAACAATACAGGAGTGTCATGCGAAATATGGTGCTGGTGTTGCGCTGGTGAGCTCATATGATGAGCTAGATAGTCATCGCTCCGAAGGCTTTTGGGGATATACCAATAGCTTAGTGCAGATCAATGGTGGCAAATTCATTAAAAATAAAGCTGACTTATGTGGTGGAGGTATCTTTGCTTCTAGTTTATTATATGTCGATCCTAGAGCATTAGCTACATCCAATCCTCGTGTAGGGATAAATGATCCGACAGGTTTCTTCTTAAATGGCGGTACATTATCCCAAAATGATGCATATGCTGGTGGTGGCGTATTTCTAGTGGGAATACATGAAACTGACACGCAACACGTGCAGATTCACAATGCAACCATCACAAGCAATACAGCTGCTGAAGGCGCTGGAATTGAGATCAATTCGTATTGGACTGCTGCGGAGATTAAAGATTGCACTATTACTGGAAATGAAGCGAAGGTAGATAGTGATGGAGATGGCGGCGTTGGTGGTGGGATTGTAGTATTGAGCAATACCGGAACCAAAATGCTTGGCACCAACATCCTATGCAATAACACAGCTGAAACTCTGGGAGCGGATGCGTATCTTAATGGAAGTGCATCTGTTACATTCACATCTGCATCAGCCATGAATCAAACATACCATAACTCTGGAATTCGAATTGATGGATGGTATGATGATACGGACCCACGATGGTCTGAAGAGAAGGCGTCTGGGACGGGCAATACATTCCTTGGAGATGTATATGAACTGGTGAACAAAACGCAAGGAATCATAGCAGCCTATACGTATCATGAGCCAACTGAAATGCCGTTGACGATTAGCCTCAACTGGGATGATCAGGACAATGTTGATTTATTGAGACCATACGAAATCACTGTCAGGCTTACAGACAGAAATGGCAATCCTCTCAAACAGACAAATGGGGAAGATGCTGTCTTTACTCTGACAGCGCGGGATGGCTGGAGGAAATCTTTGCTCATGGTGCCCTTTGATGTGAACACTATGAAGGTCGTTGCGGAGGTAGTCGAGGACTATACGCAGCTAGAACCGAAGGTAGTGATTAACGCTGATGGCAGCATCAGCATAGAGATGACAAATCAACATATTCCGGAAGTTACGCCGACACCGTCTGATACACCTACGCCCTTGCCTACTGAAACACCAGAGTTAACGCCTGGACCGGGGGAAGAGAGAGAGGACATTCCCGATACCGGAGATAAATCCAATGTTGGCGTGTGGGCGCTGCTGGCAGTTTTCAGTGTTGTCGGAATCGTTTTCCTGATTACCTACCGTAGAAACCACAGAAAGTGATCACGATGGCCATCAGGAAGACACTTCGTGAGGAATAAAAGCATATTGATGTCAAAACTCAAACGGGGGATGAAGAAATCAGAAGACCCAGCTAATCAAATGTCCCGCCCCAAATAAGGGAATACAGAAGCGACAAGAAAGATGCATCCGACAGAAAAAAGTCAATTTTCTTTCTGGCGCAGATTAGAGGGCTATGGTATAATGGACTTAATCTAATGAGAGGAGCGACAAACAATGAAACGACTTATTACGCTTTTCGCCCTTG
>JAFUHD010000166.1 GCA_017469025.1 Clostridia bacterium | reverse complement strand
ACCGCGATTGACGTGGACCGGTATCAGCTCGTCAGCGTGATCTGCCATCTCATCTGCGGCTGGTCCATCCTGATCGGCATTCCCGGTTTGCTGGCAAGCATGGGAGTGCAGGGCCTTGTATATTCAATTCTCGGCGGCATCATGTATTCCATCGGCGCGATCCTGTACGGACTCGGAAAGAAGAAAAGGTATCGCCACAGTGTGTTTCATGTGTTCTGCCTGCTGGGGACGTTTTTCCACTTCTGGGGCATCGATATGTATCTTCTGTAGAGCGGGACCCGGAATCTATCTCACCGGATGATTAATCCTGCAATCCGGGATTTCGTTGTTCATTACACGTTTGATATTCCTTACAAAAAAATCATAACGCTTTCTGTGATACTTTACTCCATCGGGAAGACCTGCAGTATGCGGCGTTAAGATCACATTTTCGAGACTGCGGAACGGATGATCAGGTCGTAATGGTTCATCCTCAAAAACATCCAGGCAGGCTCCGCCGATCTGGCCTTTCTGCAGTGCATGCAGGAGCTGCGGCTCATCAACGACGCCGCCTCTTGAGGTGTTGATCAGGACCGCGTCGGATTTCATTTTGGCGAGCACATCAGCGTTTATCATGTGCCGGGTCTGTTCAGTCAGAGGAACATGCAGGCTGACAATATCGCTGTCACGGACCAGACTGTCCAGGTCTCTCTGTTCTATTCCCGCGGCTTCAATTGGCGTGCGGCTGTATGCCAGCACGTTCATATGAAAAGCATTACAGTATTCTGCCACTTTTTTCCCGACATGCCAAAACCCGACAAGGCCGATGGTTTTTCCCGTCAGTTCGGCTCCGCAATAGCTGAATCCGCCTTCATCGGAACCCGTCTTTAAAGCCTTGTCGAGCTTTGCAATGTTTTTGTACCAGCAAAGAATGAACGCAAGCACATGTTCGGCGACGGCATTGGCATTTACACCCGCTGCGTTGCACACCTGAACACCATGCATGGTACAGGCGTGCAAATCAACATTGTCGTATCCCGCGCCGGTCTGCACCAGCTTCAGCTTCGGCGCTTTTCGAAGGATTTCATCGTCAATCCGGATGTGTTCAGGAATCAATACGTCTGCATCTGTTAATTCCTGTTCTGCCTCTTCCGGCACAACAATTCTGACATCCCAGGCACAGGGAAAACTTCTACGGATTCTGTCTTTTGCTGTGTCCGGGAACAAGCCTATGATGACGACCTTCATGGACCACTTGCCTCCTCCAGATCTATATTGTTCTGGAATTATAACACTGCAATGAACTCCGTTCAACAAATTTCTAACATACCAAAGACCGCTTTGAGACCAAGGGTAGCGGGGAAGCAAATGAAGAAGACGAGAATCCTTTCGGACTCCCGTCTTCTTTGGTTATACCGTTCTTGTACAGTTATATTAAGCCATTTATGAACGAAAATCTTCGCAAAATGGCAAATATATCTTTCCCGGTTTATCCGGGTTGAAGTTAATCAGTAGTCAATGCCGCCACAGAATTCGCCGGTGGAAGCATTGTAAGCATTCCAGTAACCGTCTGTGAAGGACTCCAGGTAAGAGCCGTCCTCGTGGGACTCCAGGGAATTTCCGTCCATGTCATAATAGGTGACGTAGCCATCATTGGAATCAACCATATAGCTGCCGTCCATGTAGTCTGTCACGCTGGAACCGTCATCGTAGTAGGTGGTATAGCTGT
>JAFUHD010000165.1 GCA_017469025.1 Clostridia bacterium | reverse complement strand
TAATCCACGACAAGCATTTCGTCATACTGGGCCTGTTCCACTGCAAGATAAGCGCGGGTATGCTCCAGTTCCGTAGTAAAAGGAATTGGACTATCGCTGGCAACGGCATTGAAATTTCTGCGCAGATAGTTGGTGAAATCCATCGTGATCTGCTCGGCCTTACAGGGATTAATCCTGCAAAGGCTGTGGATGCTCATCAGGGTATTATAGATGAAATGCGGACGCATTTGCAGCACCATGACGCTGGCACGCTCATGAGCGATCTCCCGCTGCTGCCGGGCAATTTCCTGTTGCTGCCTGACGATTTCCTGCTGATGACGACGGTCCTGCTCAATCTGATCCGACAGGATGAGGCTGTACATGGCCAGTGCGGAGAGCACATAGCTGATGTCAAAGAGAGGTACCGCATCGATGAACAGATTTACTGACAATGTGAGTGCCATCGGCGCTTGAGAGATGACAAAGCTGAGGAAAGCTTTACTCGACAGTTTCGTCCTGCGCCGCAGCGTGCCGGCGAAATTGAGCAGCAGGACTCCAATCATTGGCATTAAAAGCAGTGGATACAGCGGTCCGCGATAATACTGGGCTTCCGATGTGAAATAGATAAAACCATTGATGACCGGGATACTGGTAATCAGACCAAAGAAGACGACTGACAGTCCAAGTACAGCGTGAAAAAGCTTACTGGAGCACAGGCTTTCACCGCAGCAGTGCAGCAGATAAGCAGTCTGCATGGGCAGCGGCAGTGAGAGCAGCAGGGTTCCCAGAAGCAGTGAAAAATATATCGCAGCATTCGGCACTGGATAATTGAGGAGTACCATTTCCACAAGGACACAAACGCTGGAAATCAGGAGAAGAAAAAAATAACTCAGGAAAAAGCGCCGGTCCCAGCGGTCAAACCCTGGTATGAGGGCAGTGAACCACAGGCCCATAACACTCAGAAGCAGCGCCGCACCGGTTATAAAGAAGTAAAAGGAGTTGATCCCGCTGTTCACGCCTCAGCACCTCCCATCGTAAACGGGAAACGGAGCTTTTTAAGCTGCCTGCGGACGCCTTCCGGAGTCAGTGGCTTGACCATAAACCCGCTGGCATCAGTATCCCATGCATTAAGGGCATAGTCTGGATAGGCAGTTAGATAGACTGCCTTGGTGCAGGGATTGATTTCAAGCAGGGCATGGCAGAGATCAAAACCGTTGGCCGTTCCCAGCTCGATATCCAGAAAAGCCAGATCGGTTCGGTTCACTTTCGCATACTCAATTGCCTCCTGCGGCCAGTTAAACCCCGCGATCATAGCGTTCGGTACAACCTCCGCCAGAATCAGCAGATTATAGGAGAGGATGTCCTTGTTGTCATCCACCATGATAATGTTGAACGATTCATCGCTTTCGGCAGCGGTGGAAAGCAGTGTTCCAACATCCACTTCCAGGGCTTTGGCCAGACGGGTAATCATAGCTGCATCCGGCAGACGGCTGCCGCTTTCCCATTTTGTAACTGTGGCCCGGTTGACAAACATCAGGCTCGCAAGCTGATTCTGAGTCAGGCCCTTTTTCGTTCTCAGTTTTCTCAATGCATCCGCAAACAGGGCATCCATGGTATCAGTACCTCCTTAATAAGCAATGATAATCCCACAAAAGCACAAAAGCAAGCATGAAAAAACATGAAAGGTGGCAATCTGCCACCTTTCCTTGAATGCCATTGCATAACTATGAGATAATTATGAGAAATATGGGATAGATCGCCTCCATAATGGATAGCGGGAAGATCCACAATACATAGAAAAGAGGAACAGAACCTTGAACACGATGAATAAGGTACCAGGTACTTTAGGTTTGACGGAAGAACAGCAGAATGCTGTCACACCTGAAAGCAGGAATAAAAAGATAACAGACAATAATTACGACAAAGCGCTGGCAGTCAGGTGCGTTAACGGAACTTTTGTTGGCAGAAAGACGGAGAATGTCATTATCTATAAAGGCATCCCGTTTGTCGGTCAGCAGCCGGTCGGGAAACTGCGCTGGAAAGCACCGGTGGATGTTGTACCCGACGACGGCATCTATGAGGCGTATTACGACGCAAAATCCGCATGCCAGGATAAAGCATTGAGCGAGTATCAGGGAGAAGACTGCCTGTATCTGAATGTATGGAAGGCAGAGGACACTTCCAACGCAAAGAAGCCTGTCATGGTATGGATACACGGCGGCGCTTTTGTGGTTGGAGGTGCGAGCGTTCCGCTGTTTGACTGCACCAATTTCATTAAAGAGAATCCGGAAGTCATTGTCGTGACCATCCAGTACAGGCTCGGCGTACTCGGCTTCCTGCATCTGTCGCACCTGCCCGATGGCAGAGACTATCCAGACGCACAGAATTTAGGACTGCTGGACCAGCTTGCAGCACTGAAATGGGTTCATGAGAACATCTCGGTTTTTGGCGGCGATCCTGACAATGTGACAATCTGGGGCGAATCCGCAGGCGCGGCAAGCGTGACCATGCTTCCGCTGATCAAAGGTTCCCATCAGTACTTCAAGAAGGTTATCGCTGAGAGCGGCTCCCCCTCGCAGACGAATTCTGCAGAGGATTCCGCTGCCTGCACGAATGAATTGATGGAAGCCCTCGGCTGCAAAACCATTGACGACCTCCTGAAGGTTGATGCACAGAAGCTGGTGGATACAGCAGGAGAGCTGCTTACACTGCGCATCTTCCCCGTAAGAGACGGAACTTATCTGCCGCTGGATCCATATGGAGCCTATGCAAACGGAGCAGCAAAGGATATCGCATTTCTGCAGGGCTGCAATAAAGATGAAATGAATTTCTTCGTATCCGTTCTGGGCGTAGATGGCTTCAAAGCCTGGGC
>JAFUHD010000023.1 GCA_017469025.1 Clostridia bacterium | reverse complement strand
TGGTTCTGGAAGCACTCACGGCAATATACAGGCTTGTCGCCACGCGGCTGGAACGGAACCTGGGTTTCCTTTCCACAATCAGCACAAATAGCGGTGAACATCTCGCGAGGTGCGCGGTCTCCGTTCTTCTGTGCACGGAATGCAGCACGGCACTCAGGGCAACGACGCGGCTTGTTCTGGAAGCCTTTCTCAGCATAGAATTCCTGCTCAGAAGCTGAGAAGACAAACTCCTTACCGCAGTCACGACAAGTTAAAGTTTCATCCTGGTACATTTTTTAGTTTCCTCCTGAAATATGAATGCCTTAATTCTGCTTTTTAATGACACCCTACGAAATGAAGTCCGCACGGAAAATCATCCACATATGAACACAGGTCAAGGTCGCTCATAGTATACCACAACTTCAGGAAAAAGCAACCAGAAATATTTATTATTCATAATAACTTTTTTGTCTACTTTTCTTTATACATTTATCACATTCTTATTATATGGTCTGTTTTCCTTTTATTCATCCTCGGTTTATGTTCTTTTCTTTAATATAGATATGCTGAACAATAAGTATTCCATTTATGTTTCATAAGAATTCCATCCATGCGGTCCTTCAAAAGAAAAACCGGAGCCTCATAAAGGCCCCGGTCACAATGTGTTTTATTCCAAAGTATACGATCTCTTTCAGTTAAATCTACCAGGCGCATGATTTTCAGGTGCAACGTTTGAGTGCCTGTTATTTGAAGTATGTGGTCAGCACCTTGTTGACCAGTCCTCCATCCGCCTTCCCCTTTACCCTGGGCATGAGCGTCTTCATTATCTTTCCTTTGTCCTTGGCTGTCGGTTCAGCAAGAGACAGTTCAGCCAGAACTTCACCGATCACTGCACGAATCTCATCCTCATCCATCAGTTTCGGAACAAACTCACTGTAGACTGCAATACGGAGTTTTGCCTCCTCCACTATTTCAGTGCGGTCTGCAGGCGTGCTCTCGAGTGTTTCCTGAGCCTGCTTGATCTCATGGAAGATTACCGCGTTTTCCTCTTCTTCCGTCAGATCAGCACGCTTATCAATCATCTTTGCCTTGAGTGCAGACAGTAGCAGTGAAAGTGCATCCTTTCTGGGCTTGTCCTTATCCTTCATCGCCTGCATCATTGCAGCTCTTACTGTATCAATTTTTGACATTTCCTATTCCTCCAGATCAGACTATCCAGGCTGTTTCTTCCAATTAATATCACCAGTAAACCCTCGGCAGGCAAAAGTGCGCATTTCTGAATCAGCACTCCGCCGTCTTAAATGAATGTCCTGGACACATTTATTCTACTCGCACATTTTTGGATCGTCAATCGTTTTATATCGGGTTTCAAATGTCGTTTCAGAAACGACCTTTTGGGTCTTTTATGCTGTTATACTTCATTTGTCACAAACGAAACAGCCATTCATACGAGTGCATACGAATGAATCAATTAACAGGAGGAATATGTAACATGCGTAAAGATCTCACCGAGCTCGTCTTCATCCTGGACCGCAGCGGATCCATGGGCGGACTTGAAGATGATACCATTGGCGGCTTTAATTCCATGATCCGGAAGCAGCAGGCTGAACCCGGCGATGTGTTCGTTTCAACAGTCCTGTTCAGTTATGACAGTAAAGTCATCCACGACCGTGTGCCCCTTAAGCAGATTCAGCCTCTGACCCATAAAGAATACAGCGTCGGGGGATCCACCGCACTTCTTGATGCCATAGGCGGAGCGATCCATCACATAGGAAATGTGCATAAGTACGCCCGTGATGAGGATGTCCCTGAAAAGACGCTGTTCGTCATTACCACGGACGGTATGGAAAATGCAAGCCGGCGGTACAGTTTTGACCAGGTCAAATCAATGATAGAGTTTGAAAAAAAGAAATACGGATGGGAATTCCTGTTTCTTGGCGCGAACATGGACGCTGTCTCTGTTGCGGGACGCTTTGGCATATCCAGTGAATACGCCGCAACCTATGTTGCCGACGAACGCGGAACAGCACTCAACTATGATGTGCTGGGAGATGCCATTCGGGAAAGACGCCGCTGCAGCGAGCCGATTTCCGCAGAATGGAAAATACGTATCGAAGAAGATGTCCGAACCCGTGATCACTGACGAAGCCAGCAGTCTCCTCTGCAAATTTTATGCTTCAGAAGAAAAGCTTACAAACATCCTATTTCATCAGCCGGCAGACTCTGCCGGCTTTTTTATCATTGACATCAAAAGAATGAACTGTTAAACTACCGTCCGAAAAATGTGAAAAGTGTGATTTTGGAGGCACTTATGGCAGGCGGAAAACATATTCTCGGCCGGTCAAAAGGCCGGCACATTTTCGGTACAGCACGGGTCGGAGACCGCGGACAAATCGTTATTCCAAAGGAAGCGCGGTCCTTTTATCAGATCAAAACCGGTGATACCCTCCTGATTCTCGGAGATGATGAAAACGGAATGATTATCACCAAGCCTGAAGTTCTGAGCCGGTTGGCTGATACCATACTCGATCAAATTGGAAAAGAGGAAAACCATGAATCATAACGTTTATGCAGAGATCGGTGTTTCAGATGAAGTTTATCAGTTGGGAGAAGAAATTCTCGCAACGCTGAAAGACCGTTTCGACGCAATTGACCAGACTGCTGAGTTTAACCAGGCAAAAGTGCTTGCCGCCATGCAGAAGAACCGGGTCAATGCATCCTGCTTTGCAGCCACTTCAGGATACGGTTACAATGATGTAGGCCGCGACACGCTTGAACGGGTATATGCCGATACTTTCCATACAGAAGCTGCACTGGTCAGGCCGCAGATTACCTGCGGTACTCACGCACTCGCTGTCGCACTGTCCGCGAACCTGCTTCCGGGAGATGAACTGTTTTCTCCTGTCGGACGTCCGTATGATACACTTGAGGAGGTCATCGGCATTCGTGAAAGCGCCTGCTCTCTGGCAGAATTCGGAATTACTTATTCGGAAACGCCCCTTCTCCCTGACGGCAGCATTGACTTTGAGGGCATCCGGAACGCCATGAATCCCCGCATTAAGCTGGCAACCATTCAGCGCTCCAAGGGATATGCTACCCGTCCTACCCTCTCTGTCGCCCAGATCGGCGAACTTATCCGGTTTCTTAAGTCACTGAAACCAGATATTGTCTGTATGGTAGACAACTGCTACGGCGAATTCACAGAGCGTGTAGAACCCTCCGACTTTGATGCAGATATGGTTGTCGGCTCCCTGATCAAAAACCCCGGCGGCGGTCTTGCCCCGATTGGCGGATATATCTGCGGAACCCAGCGCTGTATTGACCGCTGTGCGTACCGTCTGTCTGCTCCGGGCCTCGGACAGGAAGTCGGTGCAAATCTCGGCCTTATGCCCCAGCTGTATCAGGGATTCTTCCTTGCCCCGACAGTTACTGCCTCAGCAACAAAAGGTGCCATTTTTGCTGCTGCAATGTATGAGCGCTTTGGTTTCCGGGTTGTCCCTTCTTCAAGTGAAGACCGGCATGATATCATTCAGGCAGTTGAACTGGGCAGTGAGGAGGCAATGGTTGCTTTCTGCAGCGGCATACAGGCTGCTGCCCCTGTCGATGCATATGTAACACCGATTCCTTGGGAAATGCCCGGATATGATTCACAGGTGATTATGGCCGCCGGTGCTTTTGTACAGGGTTCATCCATCGAGCTGTCAGCTGACGGCCCTATCCGTCCGCCCTACGCCGTATATTTTCAAGGCGGCCTGACCTGGTGCCATTCCAAACTGGGTGTCCTGATGAGCGTCCAGAAAATGCTGGATGCAAAACTCATTTCACTATAATTTTTCATTAAGGAGTCTTTTTCTATGTGGTTCTGGTTTTCCATTATCGCGCTTCTGTGCTGGAGCGGCTCAGA
>JAFUHD010000164.1 GCA_017469025.1 Clostridia bacterium | reverse complement strand
GTGGAGGAGGCTCTCTGGCTCCAGATGTAACAGACGGACTATCGGACAAGAATATTGTCTTTTCATCCAGAGGTGATATTTCCCATAACAGTGCAGTTTTTATTCTGCAGGGTGGTCCGGATTTTCATGCTGCCTCGCTGGTTCTGACAGGCTGGCGTGACCTCGGCTATCCCTTTGTCGTCACTTCATCTGACAGAAATATTATGCAGACAGTCAATGGGATTCCGTCGCTCCGACTTTATCAGCAGTACCTTGATATCCGGGAAGACAAGCATTTCTACGAACTGGCTGTTGTCTTTCCCTTCCGTTTTACAACAAACGGCGTGCCCGCCCTGCGTGTGGTCACGGGGTATACAGAAGATGGCGCTCTGGTAATGGGAGCGGATATTCCCGAGGGCAGCAAAGGCAATCTGACGTTCGGTGACCCTTCGTTTATTCTTGATTCCGTCGAGCAGTGTGCGGATGAACTCCAGAAATTCTCACCGGACATCATTCGCCTCTTCTCCTGTACTTCACGACATTTCTTCTGGGGGACGGATGTTGACCGGGAAACGCTTCCATTTGAAAATGTTGCACCAACAAGCGGATTTTATACTGCGGGTGAATTTCACAGAAAAGGGCGAACCATAACCCAGCATAATGTCACCATTGTAACACTGGCTATCCGAGAATTTGATCCGGATCTGACACGCACGTTTTCTGCAGTCAATGTGCATCGTGACAATCTTGACCGCCAGATCCTCATCAATCACTGTCTCACCTCATTTATCAATGTCGCCTCCCAGGAGCTTATAGAAGCCAACCAGCAGCTCGAACAGATGGCCATAACAGACGGTCTGACAGGCCTTTATAACAGAGCCGAGACAGAGCGTCGCATCGTCTCCGCCCTTGAAAGCTATTCAGCTGGTACACTGACGCTGCCTCCTGTTCTGATCATGATTGATCTGGATCACTTTAAAACGGTTAACGACAATTACGGTCATCAGGAAGGTGACATACTGCTCAGAAATGTGTCCGGTGTGTTTCGTTCTGTCTGCAAAAAATACCAGGCGGAAGCGGTTATCGGCCGCTGGGGCGGCGAGGAATTTATGCTGCTTCTCACAAACTATTCTTTCGAAACAGCAGCTGAACTTGCCAACGACATCCGCCGGACATTCAGCAGCAAAGTCTCCCGTGTTTCCGGCCGTCATACGCTTTGTGCCGGTGTTGCTGAAGCAATTCCAGATGATACCATGGATTCCTTCGTTAAACGCGCAGACCGTGGACTGTATCAGGCAAAGGCGCAGGGCCGCAACCAGATCGTCCAGATAAAATAAAAAGACAGAATAACAGCCGGAGTTTTACTGCTCCGGCTGTTATTCTGTCCGGCATCTTCAGAGGGCTGATGCCTGACCCTTTATGACATTTCCACGGACATCACGTCCTATAACATAACCTCTGCCACGTACTGTCGCTATATATGTTTTGCCATATACATCATCGATTTTTTCACGGATATGGCTGATATATACCTCAACAGCCTTGTTCTCGTTTTCTGCATCCGGCCCCCAGACCCGTTTCATGATCTGGTCCCGTGTCAGAATCGTTCCCTGATTTTCAAGAAGATACTGCAGGACCTTAAACTCATTCCCGGACAGACTGACTTTTTCTCCGTCAACGGTTACGCGCATATTTTTAAGGTCCATGGTGAGATCCCTGTAGCTAAGCATCATCCGTTTGGCCTTTCTGGCAGACTCAATCCTCTCTGAGATGCAACGAACAACATCTTCGCATGACGCTGTTTCCTCATCCAGTATTTCAATTTCCGGAATCCGCTTTGTAAGCACCTGCCCCCGATATCGAAAGCCCAGAATCGGAATTCCAGTCGGCAGATTCAAGCCTTCATTCGGAATCTCGATACAGGCAATGAACAGCAGGTCAAGACTGGAAATCCGTTCCGGAACACCTGACGAACGAGATACCTCAAATCCTTCCTGCTTCAGCCGGGCTTCAATGCCCAGGAATTGTTCGGTTTCCTTTCCGACCATCAATACTTTTCTGCGCATGGTCTTATCCTCAGTTCCCGGCGATGCCGCGTCACAATAATTCCATCTCTTTCAATTTATCTAAGATTATACACCAACCATTTTTTTGTGTCAACTTATTTAAAAACATCTTTTGAATTTATGCATTCTTTTTGTATTGTTTTTCATGCATGCAATCAGATTCGTATATTTTCCATAAATCTATAAATTCTATATGTTTAAGATAGTATTATTGCCTTAAAATGTTCTAATTGCTCCCTCTCCTGCGGTCCTCTGTTTTATGTTCCTCTTTTTCAGGCACACGTTTCCGGTGGATAAAAAATTTTTTTGATGCATGTCCTGTAAGATACAACAATGGACCGTGCTGATGGACGAGGCCACAAATGTCAAGCCTGTCCTGAATGCAACATCATGATCCGGCAACTATCCGATACACATTATCTCCGTGACAGGATTCTGAACCTGCCCATCCTGTGTCAGAGCAGTCTTATCCAGAATTGTCGCGATACTTCATCCATTTTGTTTTTCTTTCAGTATGGGTGTACACTTGGACGCTTCCCTAAAATAAAAAAATTGTGGTCTTTTTGGCTGCCATAATCTTACAGACGACATTATTCTTAATTGTTTTTCATTTTTGACATACTTCCTTCACAATTGCGCGTTATAATGACAGCGTCTTCTGAAGAGAGAAGACAATCCAGGACAAAGGAGTAATTGATTATGAAAACTATGCGTTCCATTTTTGCCATCGTCGTCGTGCTTGCACTGTGTGTTACAGCCGGTCTTGCCGTGATTGGTCAGGCTGAGAATAATAACACTGAAGATTTCCACGTACAGTCCGCTGCTGACAGTGAACAGGCACTTTCCATACCTGAAATTGCACAGGTTGGAAGAAGTTCAGTTGTAGCTATTGAGACGGAGACCAAAGTTGTTTATAACAACAACTACTATAACAGTCCGTTTGACAGCCTCTTCGGCTATGGATTTGGCTTTGGCAGTCCGTATGGATACGGCAGTCCGTATGGCAACGGCCGTGATTCCTCTTACACCAAGAAAGCTGCCGGTTCCGGTGTTATCATCTCTGAAGATGGTTACATTCTGACCAACAATCATGTTATCTCTGGTGCTGACAGCATTACCGTATACGTTCAGAATCAGGGTTCCAACGAGGAAACCACCTATGAGGCCACTCTGGTTGGTGCCTCCGAGAGCCACGATGTCGCAGTTCTCAAGATTGAAGCTACCGGTCTGACACCTGTCGTATTTGGAAACAGTGATGACCTGGTCATCGGTGAGCCGGCTATCGTTATCGGCAATCCCATGGGAACCGTGCACGGTTCAGTGACGTCCGGTATCATCTCTGCAACTGAACATGAGATGACCATTGACGAGAGCACCGTGAATGCCATCATGACAGATGCCTCCATCAATCCGGGCAACTCCGGCGGCGGTCTGTTTGACCAGTATGGACATATGGTTGGTCTCGTTTATGCCAAGAGCGTATCCGTCCAGCTCGAAGGTATTGGTTATGCCATTCCGAGCAATGACGTTGTCGAATACGTTGAGAACATCATTAACCATCGCGATACCTATGAAGCTCAGACAAACGGAAGCAAGATCATGCTGGGCATCACCATTACCGATGTAACCGAAGCAATCGCCGCACAGTACAGCATGCCGATCGGTGTCTATATCACAGATGTTTCAAGCATGAGTGCAGCGGAGCGTGCCGGTCTGCAGCGCGGCGATATCATCGTCGGTTTCGCCGGTGAGAAAGTCACCTGTGCTGATGATCTGAATGCCATCAAGGCAAAGCAGACGCCGGGCGACGTGGTTGACATTGTGATTGACCGAAATGGCAATGAAATGACGCTGAAGCTGGTTGTTCCGCAGCCGACAGATGTAGAACTTACAAAACCTGAAACAAACAGAAATGACCGGTAAACTTCCCCTCATAAAGACAGCCTCCCCTACATGGAGGCTGTCTTTTCTGTTTTTAAGAGTTATTCACGTTTTGGTACTATGAGTACCATAATATTTAACGTCAATAGCCGCTATTGATGTTATCGCTGCCCTTTCCCCTGACCCACACCGTACGTGACACTTTCATGTCATACGGCGCTCCATCTGACCTTCAGACATTGTTATCTTTCACAGGTGCTTACGGATTCATTAACTGAATCCGACGTAGTCAACACGCCTTTCCAGAGTTATTGTCGTGTTTTAACAGTTTATCTACGTATGCACCTTATCGCGAAAAGTTTCTTTTTCTGTTGTCAGACTCAGGGCCTTTCCTTCTTATCTCATTACAAGAGATATCAACGGTAGTGCCCCTGCTCAACTGTTCCAGGAGATCTTTCTTTCGTTCCATTTTGCCGGGACGACTTCCCCGATCTCTCCGCTTCACTGCTGCCAGATTGCTCAGCGTGAACAGTTTCTAACGTTCCGACACTGCTATCTGTACATGACACCTTTAGCTGTTTCCAATACCCCTTCCAGCTTGGACTCGCCTGTAACGAGACAGGGACGTTCATCGTTCATATAACTACTGATCCCCACTGGAGCAGCGTAAACTGCAGGCACGCTGTTAACAAGGCTCAACGTGCCCCCATGAGAGGCGTACATTCGGACCGTTTTTATCATAATTTTGTGAATGACGCCGGACAAGAATTCTCTGCCTGAAAGATTATATGCATCTTACGACGGCTACGCCAAACCAGAATATCTTCATTTTCAAACTGTTGATTTGTATTATTCTATTATTGTGGTTGTTATCAAAAATATAAATAACCATATTGGAATAATTAGACAAATTTCAATCTCAGGGAAATGGTTATAATACGCCCTATCCAGCAACGAAAGGAGATGGCCCAGCATTTCATGCTGGTTTGTTAAATCATGACAATTGCAATT
>JAFUHD010000163.1 GCA_017469025.1 Clostridia bacterium | reverse complement strand
GACCTTTTGCATCGGCATCCGTTTCCTGGTCAAACCGGATACAAGCCGGAAGAGCCAATCGGTAAAAGGCGAAAGACTCGACCGGAAATCAGTCGTCTGGTCTTTGTTTTGGGGGCTGACCATCGGCTTTGGTACAGGCTTTGTAGGGACAGGCGGCGGCATGATGATGCTGATCGTTTTCACGGTATTTCTCGGAATGGACTTGAAAACCGCCTTCGGTACCAGCACATTTATTTTGACGTTCACTGCGTTGATCGCGTCCGTCAGTCACATCCTGATTCATCCGGCCATCGTGCTGGAGAAATGGGACGTGATGTTGATCTGCATCACTGTCGCCACAGTAGCCAGCTTGATTTCCGCCAGATTTGCGAACCGGTTCAGCAACCGCTCGGTTAGCCTTGTCACCGGCGCTGTACTGATTGTTCTCGGCGCGGCGATGCTGGTACTGAATTACTGGTCGTACCTGTCACAAATTCCACTGTTCATTGAGACACTCTCCTGCTTTGGCATTTTCCTGGCATCTATTCTTCCTGCCCTTGCCATCCTGGTTCCGATTCGATTTCTGACAAAGGTTCCTTCTTTTGTATTCCGGAAATTGCTGCACATTGCTGCCTTCACGTTTTCTGCCCTAATGATTCTTACCTCGCAGAGCTGGCAGGCGACGGTGTTGGCCTCTCTGATCGCCATATTGATCATTTTCCCGGTATTGACAGTCTGTGAAAAAGAGGCATGGTACGCAAAGTTGCTTGTTCAGAAAAGCCCGGGAGAAGTCAAACGCAGCATGCTCATGATATTTGTCATGCTGGCTGCCGTCGTCGCGACTGCTTGGGGAGGTTTCGGACAGCAGAAACTGGCAGCAGCGGCAATCCTTATGTGGGGAACCGGTGATGCAGCTGCGGCACTGATTGGCATTCCATTTGGCAAACACAATGTGAAACATCGCTGGACAGACGGAAAGAAATCATGGGAAGGCAGTGCTTCCATGTTCGCTGTATCTTTTATATGTGGATTCTGCATACTGCTCTGGGGAGAAAAGCTGACATTACCGCATGCCCTATGGTCGGCTGGAATCGCCACTCTGCTCGGAACTGCAGCGGAGCTCTTTTCGCCCAGTGAATATGATACATTCACTGTTCCAATCGTGATTACAGCAGCATTACTTCCTATTACGGCCGTTTGATGTTCCTTGCGGGCAATGAATTCAGCGTGAAAGATATGGCCAGCTTGATGTAGACAGGCGGTGCCTCAGTCCAGTTCCATCTGAACAATTTCACAGTGTGAGATATGGTGTTGGTATTATATTGGTTCCTTCCCTTTGGCAGAGGAAATTCATACGCTCACAATAGAGGCGCGTACAACCGGCCTGTCTATTGATCGAATATACATTACCTCCGGTGATGAGCTTCCACCGTTGGACAGCAAATAGGACAAACAGTGAGAAAGGGGTCTTGAATATGAAAAAGGCGAAGATGATTCTTGATAAGGATTATGTAATATCAGATGTAGATAAGCGTATCTACGGCAACTTTGTGGAACACTTGGGCCGCTGTGTTTATACCGGCATCTATGAGCCCGGCCATCCCCAG
>JAFUHD010000162.1 GCA_017469025.1 Clostridia bacterium | reverse complement strand
TGCTGACTGCAGTAATTGGAATACCGATCGCGTTTGGACAGCCGGTGCTGTCGATCATTACATAGATATCATCCATTGATAAATGTCTGATGTATTCGATGTGTGCAGTCAAAAAAACTGCTCGTACGTCCGGTTTGCCAATCGAAGCATAGAAATCTGAAAGACGCTGTGATGCTATGTTTGCCTTTGGATATATAAAATGTGCATACGAATTATGATACCAGAACTCGGCATGTAAGTCAGATGCATTGCTGAGCAAGTAATAATGAAGCATTGTATACAACGTATCTTTGTTTTTGAATGGAATAACATCAATGACTTTGTCATATGATATTCCTGAGAGCAAACGATGCAGAAAATAGTTGCCTCCAAAGACGCAAATCGTGTTTTGCGGATGAATCCGATGATCCTGAGGACCTGTGTAGACGGGAATATCTTTAGGATCCAGTGCCTTTACTTGCACTGTGTATGGATCAAATTGATAAAAGCCTTCACTGCGTTTGTAAAAAATCAGCTTTTCACGGTCAATGACCGTTCCAAGATAGAATTGTCCTTCCTTTCGCGGACCTTCTGAAGTGTTTTTGCATTTGCCTGGCCATAAGGCAACATCGGTTCCAGCACTATTTTTGTAAAAATGAATTGCAGCCAAATATACCACCTCGCAGTTAATAATACTCGCAGTAATAATAACTGTTATTGCGATATTTGTCAACAATTAATTTTTATTAATAAAGTACCGTAGATAGGCCTATTGTCAGGGCTCTTGAGTCTGTTGATAAGAAAAAGAAATGTCAGGAAATATTGTCGCAGTTAACAATCCACCCGGGAATTCAAGATAAATAGACTTTTTTATTTTTTTGATGATGTTTTATTTTAACACGATATGATATCCGGTTCAATGTGTTTGTTTTTACAGAACTGTTTCAATTCTTGAAAGCTGCGTCGAATATATCCAGGATGTATTCCTGCGTTGGATTCGTATTTTTCTGCTGTGCGTACAGAAAATGAACAGCCAGTTTTCTTCCTTTTTTTTCATTGTTCGCATATAATGGGGGCATGCAGCTGCTGTCCGCTGCTGCAAAACTTTTCTTCCGGAGGATCAAGTGGACGGAGCATTTATTCTCGCCCATGTACCGGATTATCTTTCCGGTGCATGGGTGACTCTGCGGTTTGGCTTGTATGGGGTTGCGTGTTCTCTGCTGCTGGGGCTGCTGTGCTGCCTGCTGCGCTATTTCCGGGTACCCGTACTGCGCCAAATTGCGGGGGGATATATCGAACTGGCGCGAAACACACCTCTGCTTGTGCAGCTGTTTTTCCTGTATGCCGGTTTACCCCGGGTAGGCATTAAATTCAGTGCAGAAGCCTGTGCGGTGATCGGTCTTACCTTCCTTGGCGGCGCATACATGGCTGAGGCCTTCCGCAGTGGTATCGAGTCGGTGGATAAGACTCAGGTGGAGGCTGGCGCGTGCATTGGACTGACTATGGGGCAAAACATTCGTTACGTGATTTTCCCACAGGCGCTGGCTACAGCCATTCCGGCCCTGTTTGCCAATGTAATCTTTCTCATAAAAGAAACAAGCGTTTTTTCTGTTTTGGCCATGATGGATTTGATGAATGTGGCTGATACCCTGCGTACCAGTGGCGGGCGTACAGTGGAGGTGCTGTTCATGCTGATGGTGACGTATCTTCTGATCCTGCTGCCTGTGTCTGTCCTGGCAACGCTGGTGGAAAGGAGGCTCCGTTATACAGGATTTGGGAATTAACATTCTGTTTAAGGGGATCAATTTCCAGCGACTCATGGGCGGGCTCTGGGTCACGCTACGGCTGGCGCTCATTACGATCGGTCTGTCCTGCGTGTTCGGCCTCCTGTTTGGAATGCTGATGCTGTCCAAACGAAAAACAGCAACGGTCATCTGCCGTCTGTGGCTGGAGATCGTGCGGTTCATGCCTCAATTGGTGCTGCTGTATATCGTATATTTCGGTTTTGCCCGACTGTTCGGCTGGGACCTTGACGGAGAAACCAGCGCCGTGATTGTATTCACCTTTTGGGGAACGGCGGAAATGGGGGATCTGATCCGGGGTGCGCTTACGTCCATCCCCCGGCATCAGTTTGAATCCGCCGCGGCTCTGGGCCTGACGAAGGTGCAGATTTATATGCACGTATTGATTCCCCAGGCACTGCGGCGTCTGCTTCCCCAGGCGATCAATCTGTCTACCCGCATCATCAAGACCACTGCACTGGTGAAAATGATCAATGTTACGGAGGTTCTTAAGGTGGGGCAGCAGATCATCGGCCAGTTTTATCGTCAGCCTGACGCCGCGTTCTGGGTATACTTTGTGATTTTCCTGCTGTATTTTCTGGTGTGCTGGCCCTTTTCCCTGCTGGCAAAGTATCTTGAAAAACGCTGGGCGTGAAAGGATGAATGAAGTATGAACGATACGATATTACACGTACAGGATATTTACAAATCCTTTGATGGAAATGGTGTGCTGCGTGGCGTTTCAATGGAAATCAGGGAAGGCGAAGTAGTAGTGATCGTTGGGCCCAGCGGATGCGGAAAAAGTACACTGCTCCGCTGTATCAATGGTCTGGAGGTTATCGACAGTGGCAGTATATATTTGCGGGATGAAAAGATCTCCGGGCGCACGAAGGATTTACACCTGGTACGGCAGAAAATCGGCATGGTGTTCCAGAGCTACGACCTCTTTCCGCATATGAAGGTGATGGACAATCTTTTGCTGGGGCCGACGAAGGCTCTGAACAAATCCAAAACAGAAGTGGAAAAGGAAGCTCTGGAAATGCTGGAGCGGGTAGGACTCAAGGAAAAGGCCTATGCGCTGCCCCGCACCCTGTCAGGCGGACAGAAGCAGCGCGTAGCCCTGGTACGGGCAATGCTGATGCGGCCTGAGATCCTGCTGCTTGATGAAATCACAGCGGCGCTTGACCCGGAAATGGTATCCGAAGTACTCAACGTAGTCATTGACCTTGCACGGGGCGGCATGACCATGGCCATTGTCACCCATGAAATGCGCTTTGCTGAAGCAGTAGCGGACCGGGTCGTGTTCCTGGAGGATGGAATGATCATGGAGGAAGGAAAACCGGAGGAATTCTTTAGCGCGCCTAAAACACAGAGAGCCCAGCATTTCCTGCAGAGCTTTACCTATGCCTCCAAAAGAGATAAAAAATCAGATAAAAACAATTTTGAGGATTGACAGGGCGCATGTCAGGATTTATAATCCGCATAGTCCATCGATTAAATGGGCATTTCTCATGAAAGGAGACGTCACGATGAAGCAGAACATGATGATGTGTTGTTCCATGTGCAGCTCTGCGTGTCTGTCTCGCTGGGAGCTCTATTTGCGGTGACACCGCATCATGGAGCGATGCGCTTTCCCAAGAGCCGGACAAATATCCGGCTCTTTTTCATTTGAAAATATGGAGGAAAGAAAGCATGATTCTGATCCGACCAAGAAACGCAACGGACCGATGTCCGTGATGGTATTTGCTGCTCTCCCAATATTATCATTGCCGAAAATTGAAAGGATGGTATCATACCATGAAAAAGCTGAATAAGATTTTTGCGCTGCTTCTGGCGCTGTCCCTGCTTCTGTCCCTGTTTGTTATCGCTTCTGCGGATGGTTATCGTACCCTGGATGAGATCAAGGAAAGCGGTAAATTGGTGATTGGTCTCTTCTCTGATAAGAAGCCCTTTGGCTACATCGATGAAAATGGAGAATATCAGGGGTACGACGTGTATCTGGCACGCCGTCTTGCGGAGGACCTGGGTGTGGCGCTGGAGCCGGTTTCTCTGGATGCGCCAAACCGCATTGAATTCCTCCAGTCCTTTAAGGTGGACATCGTTCTGGCCAATTTCACCTATACGGAAGACCGTGCCACTCAGGTTGATTTCGCACTGCCTTACATGAAGGTGGCTCTGGGTGTGGTAAGTCCTGACAGTGCGCTCATCACCGACGCTGAGCAGCTGAATGGAAAAACCCTGATTGTTTCCAAGGGAACCACCGCCGAAACTTTCTTTGAACAGAATTATCCTGACGTGAAGCTGGCAAAGTATGACAGCTATACTGAAGCCTATATTGCGCTGCTGGATGGCCGTGGTGACGCTCTCTCCACTGACAATACCGAAGTTCTGGCATGGGCTATCGAGAATCCTGGATTCTCAGTAGGCATCGAATCTCTGGGCAGCCTGGACACTATCAATCCTGCTGTGTCCAAGGGCAATGAAACGCTGCTTGCCTGGATCAACGAGGAAATCGTGAAGCTTGGAACGGAAAACTTCTTCCATGCTGATTATGAAGCCACACTTCGTGAAACCTACGGCGAAAATGCTGATGCTGACAGCCTGGTGGTTGAAGGCGGGGAGCTGTAAGGCCTGTGTGATTTCCGGAAGGAATTCTTCCTGACACCAATTCATTCGTGCGGCATAGCCATATGCAGGGAATTTGCAGGATTTGAATTCATTCACCTTTGACAGCACCGGATTCTGTCAGCAGTACAAAAGTGAAAAATGTTTGATAAAAAATTGTCAGAGCCTTATAATATTCACTGACAGAACAGATGCTGGATGATTCTCATTTATGGATGACGGTTGGCGGGTTACCAGCGCGCTTCAAATGTCCATTCCATGCAAAATGGCTGCATGGCGCAGGGCAAACTTGCAGGACAGGTTCACTGTGAATGAGACAGCGGTGTTTTGAAAGAATGGAAAGGAGATCATTTTATGAAGAAGATTCTGTCTATTGTGCTGTCTGTCTGCATACTGATAGTACTTGCATCGACTGCGTTTGCTGCAGATGGTGTGTTTACCGGAGAGGGACGCGGACATGGCGAAACACCTATCAAGGTTGAGGTTACGGTAGAGGGCGGCGCCATCACGGCTGTAAAGATTGTTGAGCATGCAGAGACAGCCGGTATCGGTGATCCGGCCCTTGAACGCATTCCTGAGGCGATTGTCAGTGCACAGTCCCTGGCTGTGGATACCATTGCATCTGCTACTGAAAGCAGCAACGGCATTCTGGCAGCTGTTGAGGCTGCCTGTGAGGCTGCCGGTCTTGATGTAGCGGCACTCTCCAGCAAGACTGAAGGTGAAGCGCCTGTTGAAAAGGCTCATACTGAGCAGAGCACGGATGTGCTGGTCATTGGCGGCGGTATTTCCGGATTTGCAGCAGCTCTGTCAGCAAAAGAAAATGGTGCTGATGTCTTGATTATCGACAAGAGTGCTGCTGTCGGCGGTACGACCAATCTCGCTGGTGGTATTCTGGTATCCGTGAACAGCGAACTGTTCAAGGACAACCGTCTTGAGAGCGACAGCCTCGAGTCTGTACTGAATTACTGGCATGAGCGTCAGGCAGAAAGCGGCGTTGACAGCGGTTATCCGGACTGGACACGTCTGGAAGGCATCCTTGCAGATACCGGTAAAACGGTTGACTGGCTCGTTGCCAATGACATCCGCTTTGATGCGGCTCCTTATGCCGCGTCCACTGCGTACCCGATGGCCCTGGCGGACGGAGCCGGCGCCGGCCTGATTCAGATGATGCTTGCATCTGCTGAGGCAAAGGGGATTACTGTACTCACGGAAACCAAGGCAACGGAACTGATTACGGATGCTGAAGGTTCGGTTGTTGGCGCAAAGGCTGAGACTGCTGATGCTGAAATTACGTTTAATGCCAAGGCGGTTATTCTCTGCACCGGTGGTATCAGCCATAACGAAGAACTGGTTGAGAAATACAGCCCGAAGCTGCATCGTGCAGGCCTGATTCCCACAAGTGCTGCCAGCCATACTGGTGATGGATTCCTGATGGCGCTTGAGGTAGGCGCAGGTACATTTGATGTGTTTGCAACGCCCCTGTTCGGTACCATGGTTGATCCGAAACTCGGCGCACTTACAGATACCAGTGCCATTTCCATTCTGAGCCAGCTTGGCGTCAATGCCAACGGCAACCGTTTTGCCAATGAGGCGGCGGCAGCAGGATGGGATGTTTATGACAGAACCGCTTCTGACATGATTCAGGACGGCAATGCCCCCTTCTGGTACATTTTTGATGCTTCCGATGAAGCTGCTGTTGCCCAGCTCGAAGCTGGCGTTGCAGACGGCATTGTGGCAAAGGGTGAGACTGTTGCAGAGCTTGCGCTCAACATGCACGTCTATACTGCCAATCTTGAAAAGGCCTTTGAGGCATATAATGCGGCAGCTGCAGCCGGCGAGGATGCAGAATTTGGCAAGCCTGCCATGTTCCTGAAGGCTATTGAGAAAGCGCCGTTCTATGCTGTTAAGGTTTATCCGACCACGTTTGGTTCTGCCGGCGGCGTCACCACAACCGAAGATGGCCGTGTAACCCGTCAGGACGGCACCGTTATCCCGGGTCTGTATGCAGCAGGCGAAATGAGCAACCGTTATTTCTATAACGAAAACTACATTCTGGCTGCTTCCCTGGGTCTCTATTCTACGATGGGACGCCGTGCAGGCGCAGCCGCAGCTGCTGATATTGCAAAGTAATCCGCAGCACGACCGTCAACTGATTTCAGATGACGGCTGACAAACTCAGATTTAAGCCATGCAGGTGCCTCCTGCATGGCTTTTTGAAACCTGCTTCAATTTTGAGATGTTTGGAGATGGGAAAATGCAATACAGGAAACTTGGAAAAACCGGATTAATGGTCAGTGAAGTTGGTTTTGGGGGAGAGTGGCTGGAGCGCCATGAAACTGCCGACTCAGTTGAACTGGTCAAATATGCACATCGTCAGGGCGTGAATATTATTGACTGCTGGATGCCGGATCCGAAATCCAGAGACATTATCGGTCAGGCGATTTCGCAGGACCGGGCTGGATGGATAGTGCAGGGACATATCGGTTCCACATATCAGGGTGGACAGTATACCAGAACAAGGGATGTAGAACAGTGCCGCATTGCTTTTGAAGATCTGCTGCATCGCCTTCAGACTGACTATGTAGACCTCGGTATGATTCACTATGTGGATCTTGAGAGCGACTGGGAAACGGTTTCCCATCCGGGACCATATCTGGATTATGCAATGGAATTGAAAGCAGAGGGAAAAATCCGTCATATCGGACTGTCGACACACAACCCCGTGATCGCACGAAAAGCTGCGGAGAGCGGACTGCCGGAGATGATTCTCTTCAGTGTAAATCCGGCATTTGATCTGATGCCGCCCACAGATGATCTCATGAATTATTTTGCGGAGCAGTATGAGGACAGACTGAATGGCGTGGATCCGGTCCGTACAGAGATGTACAAAGTCTGTGAACAGAATAATGTCGGCATTACCTGCATGAAACCGTTTGCGGGCGGACGTCTGTTCGATGCAAAACGTTCTCCCTTTGGTGTTGCACTGACACCGGTGCAGTGCATCCACTATTGTCTGACAAAGCCGGGTGTTGCATCTGTTCTCTGTGGATATGATACGGCAGAACAACTGGATGCGGCAGTGGCGTATGAAACCGCAGGAGATGCTGAAAAGGATTATGCAAGTGTGCTGGCGTCTGCACCGAAACATACATTTGCGGGTGGTGAGTGTACATACTGCGGACATTGTAAACCCTGTCCGGCAGAAATAGATATTACCATGGTGAACAAGCTGTACGATCTTGCAGTCATGCAGCCTGGGCTGCCGGAATCACTCCGGGAGCATTATCGCGCGCTTGAACATCACGCCGGTGAATGCATCAGCTGCCGCGGCTGTGAGAGCCGCTGTCCATTTGGTGTCAGTGTAGCAGACCGGATGATTAAAAC
>JAFUHD010000161.1 GCA_017469025.1 Clostridia bacterium | reverse complement strand
TCTTGTTGCCGTTCTCATCCAGCATTCCGGCTTTGCCGGCAACACCAAGCGCTGTACCGAGGGTGGAGAAAAAGTCGGACATGAAAAACATCAGCAGGAAGGTGAACATGGAAGGCTTGAGTGCGCCAAGAATATCGACCTTGAATACAACGTCTTTGAGGTCAGAAAAAGCATTTCTGGTGACGAGTGAAGCCGGCAGAGAAACCTGTCCCATGAAAATGCCGATAATGGTTGTCAGGATGATGGAAATCAGCAGAGAGCCGCGAACATGATAGGTCTTCCCATTGATACGAATCCGCAGGAAATACAGGATGAGCGTAATGGTAAGGCCGATCCATGCGAGTAACGTTGAGGGATTGCTGAAATCAAGGTTCATGGCAAAAGAGGAACCATTGACAGAAATCATGCCTGCATTGGCCAGCGAAAGACGGATCAGGAATGCACCGACGGATGCACCGACACCGACCTTCAGGACTTTCGGGATCATTTCGACAACTTTCTCGCGGATCTTGAAGACGGAGAGCAAAACGAAGAGACAGCCTGCAAGGAACACAATACCAAGACCTACCTGCCAGCTGCAGACTCCCTGCGCAACCAGTGTATATGCAAGAATGGCATTGGTGCCCATGCCGGGAGCCAGTGCAAATGGCGATTCGGCATAGAGACCCATAACGAGGGTGGCAATGCCGGAAATGAGGGCGGTAGATAGCATGACACCGGCACTGTTCATACCGGCATCACCCATGAAGCTGGCCTGGACTATCAGGATGTATGCCATTGTGGCAAATGTGGTAACACCGGCCAGTATTTCGGTTCTAATATTCGTGTTTTTGGAGGCGAGATCAAATTTTTTAGCCATAGCAAAAGCCTTTCTAATAGTATAAGTGAACTTAATAGCTTGGGAAGTATATATCGTTCGTTTTTGAATGTCAATAATGACAGAATTCTTTGGAACTGGTTACCATATTGAATTCTGCTTTTTCTCTCATTGTGGGAAAAATTGCTAAAATGGAATAAGTAATAGCATGACTTTTTGGTTCATTTATTCAAATGGTCATTCTTTCCAAAGAATATTGAATGGTGAAATGAACAGATGCAGTCTGGTATTCAAAGGTATGATCTGTCTGCATCTTTACAAACAGGATAAATGAACATCGCCGGCTTATTTAAAGTATTATTTACATTATACATTATGAAACGTATAATAGATGATACGAAACCAGATCAGGAAAGTGTTATATGGCTGTCAGTGAACAGACCAGCGTCTGACAGTATCTATTTCGAGATTTGAGAGGATACATATGAAGTTATTGCATTTGGCAGATCTGCACATTGGTAAGAGGGTAAATGAGTTTCCGATGATTGAGGACCAGCAGTTTATCCTCGGACAGATCCTGTCGATTATTGAAGAGGAAAAAACCGATGGTGTCATTCTGGCTGGCGATATTTATGACAAATCGGTTCCGTCTGCAGAAGCTGTAAAGCTGTTTGACGACTTTCTTGTCCGTATGACAGAGCTCGGACAGACTGTGTTCATGATCAGCGGCAATCACGATTCTGCAGAGCGGATTGCCTTTGGCGGCAGACTGATGGAAAACAGCCATGTTTATGTTTCACCTGTCTATAACGGTCATGTAAAGGCTGTTCCATTCACAAAAGACGGTGTAACAGTCAGCATATATCTTCTGCCTTTTGTGAAACCTGCCCAGGTGCGGCCATTTTTTGAGGAAATGGAAATCGGGGATTATACTGATGCCATGTCCGCGTGTATTCAGGAAATGCACGTAAATCCAGAGGAGACGAACATTCTGGTTACCCATCAGTTTGTGACAGGTGCATCCCGGTGTGATTCGGAGGAACTTTCAGTCGGCGGTACGGACAATGTGGATGCAGAGGTTTTTGATGCATTTGATTACGTAGCGCTTGGACATCTGCATGGACCGCAGCATATTTACCGGGAGACAATTCGTTATGCCGGTTCTCCACTCAAATATTCGTTTTCAGAACGGAATCAGGTTAAATCCGTGACAGTTCTCGAGATAGAAGGAAAAGGGAGAATATCGGTCTTAACACGGGCGCTTACAGCAAAACATGATCTTCGTGAGATTCGGGGTTCATATGCTGATGTGACGTTCAGGGATAATTATCTAGGAACCAATACGGATGATTATGTGCATATCATCCTGACAGATGAAACGGATGTTCCGGATGCACTGGCCAAGCTTCGTGTGATTTATCCGAATCTGATGCGGCTTGAGTATGACAATACACGGACTAGAACCAGCAATGCCATACTTGCAGAGGAAGCACAGGCGGAAAAATCAGAGATTGATCTGCTGGATGAACTCTACGAGTTGCAGAATGGTGTCCATCTCAGTG
Source organism: Clostridia bacterium (assembly GCA_017469025.1). Taxonomy (GTDB): domain Bacteria; phylum Bacillota; class Clostridia; order Christensenellales; family Aristaeellaceae; genus Ventricola. Next base: position 4,376 of record JAFUHD010000161.1, on the reverse strand, counting down.
ATGGCCAGCGGCAGTATGCACAATCACTCTTTGAATCAATCCGGGAGGAAATGCAATGAGACCGATCCGACTGATGATTTCAGCCTTTGGCCCGTATGCCGGTGAAATGACGCTGGATCTTGACAGACTCGGCACGTCCGGCCTTTACCTGATTACCGGGGATACCGGTGCCGGAAAGACAACGATTTTTGATGCGATCACGTTTGCACTGTATGGGGAACCCAGCGGTGGAAACCGGGAGGTCTCCATGCTGCGCTCCAAATATGCAGAACCTGCAACACCTACATTTGTCGAATTGTCTTTTGTTTACCGGGAAAATATATATACAATCCGGAGAAATCCGGATTACGAGCGTCCAAAGACACGCGGCGAGGGGATGACACAGGAAAAGGCTGCTGCCGTTCTGACTCTGCCGGGCGGAGATGTTATTGCAAAGCGGTCAGATGCAGACCAGAAGATCCGGGAAATTCTCGGCATCAACCGCGCGCAGTTTACCCAGATTGCCATGATTGCACAGGGCGATTTTCTTCGTCTGCTGCTGGCGGATACCAGGGACCGCCAGGCTATATTCCGTGATATTTTTAAGACACAGATATACCAGCAGTTTGGTGAGAAACTGAAAACGGAAACAAATCTTCTGAAACAGCAGAGAAAAAGCATTGGTGAAAAGCTGACCACGCTCTTCGGCCGGATTATGTGCACGGACAGCAGTCCGCATTATGAGGCAGTACTGAAGGCCAAAAGTCAGCAGATGCCGCTTGATGATGTACTGGCTCTGCTCGGAGAACTTGTACAGGAATCCGCCAGTCACGAAAAGGAACTTGAAGAACAGATTCATGAACAGGATGAGGCACTTACCACACTGACAACTGAGATTACACGCGGCAAAGAACGGGAAAAAAACGAGAACATGCTGAGAAATCTTGAAGAGAGTCGGCCGGTAAAGGCGGAGACACTGGAAACGGCCAGACTGGCAGCAGAGAAAGCCAAAGGCAGGGAAGGCGAAATTGAACTGCTGATCCGCGAAAGCCAGCAGATTGACAGTGAACTGCCTGTTTATGGGGAAATAGAGAAACAGCGGAAAGTATACCAGAATTACAAGAAGCAGCTGACAAATGCAAATAATCAGATGACCCTGCTTGCTGCAGAAGCCGGGGAACTGGAGCATCGGCTGAAGGACAGTCAGGAACAGGCTGAAAAACTGGCTGATGCAGGGAAAAATGAAAGTGAACTTCTGCACCGTCAGAGCCGGGTCGGCGAGCGAAAAAAAAGCCTTGCTGCATTCCAGGAAACGCTCCTTGAAGTTGAGCGTTATGAGACGGACTATTCAAACGCACAGCGGCAGTATATGGATGCAGAGACAAAGGCTGGCAGACTGCGCGAAAAGGCACAGTCTCTGCGTCTTGCCTTTAATGCAGAGCAGGCAGGTATTATAGCTGAGAGCCTGATTCCCGGAATGCCATGCCCTGTCTGTGGTTCAACAGAACATCCGCATAAGGCTGAAAAATCGATCAGCGCACCGACGGAGGCTCAGGTGGAAAAGGCTGAAAAGGATGCGGAAAAAGCACAGAGTGCGGCCAATGCAAGCAGCAATCAGGCACATCAGACCAGAGGCAAACTTGAGACATCCAAAGGCCAGATGAAAAAAGAGCTTGAAATGCTTTTTGAGACGTCGGATGAAACAGGGATAAAAGAGCGTGTTGGGGACGAACAGAAAGCGCTTGATGCCCAGGCACAGGAAATCATCGGTCTGCTGCGCCGGGAGGCTGAGAATGTGCGGACGCGCGACCAGCTGAGGAAGAAGATTCCCGAACTGGAAAAGCAGAGGGAAGAACTGGAAAAACGCCGTACTGAACTGACAAAGGCTGGAACGGCTGCTGAGACGAATATGGCTCAGATCGAAATTCAGGGAAAACAACTGAGCAGTCAGGTACACTTTAAGAATGCAAAAGAGGCAGAGGCAAGAAAAGCCCTGCTGGCAGAGCAGGTAACGCAGATCCGCGCTGAGATTGACCGTACCGACAAAGTCTTCAAAAAAGCTGATCAGGCAATGATTGAACTGTGTGCCCAGATCAGTTCACTGAAAGTCCAGCTGGCAGAAATGCCGCTCTGCGATCTGAAAGGTAGACAGGCAGAGTATAATGAGCGTTTTGAACTGAGGCGCAGGATGCTGGATCAGCAAAAGGCACTGGGGATTGTGCGGCAGTCGAATGATACCACCCGAAGCGAAATTATCGAGACTTCGGCGTCGCTTAAAGCACTGGATGACCGTTTCATGATGCTCAGTGCATTGTCAGATACAGCCAACGGAACGCTGAGCGGCCGGAAGCAGCACATTATGCTTGAAACATTTGTTCAGATGACATACTTCGACCGCATACTCCGACGCGCCAATGTGCATATGTTCAAAATGTCATCGGGACAGTATGAATTGGTCCGGCAGATGGAGGCAGGCGATTACCGGTCACAGAGCGGTCTTGAACTGAATGTCATGGACCACTACAATGGAACGCAGCGGAGTGTCAAATCACTGTCAGGCGGTGAATCTTTCATTGCATCGCTCTCACTTGCCCTTGGACTGTCAGAGGAAATCCAGCTCGCATCCAGCGGAATTAAGATGGATACCATGTTTGTGGACGAGGGATTTGGATCGCTGGATGATGAGACGCTGCAGCAGGCCATGCGTGCGCTGCAGAGCCTGACCGAAGGGAACAGACTGATCGGCATTATTTCGCATGTCGGTGAACTGAGGCGCTCGATAGACCGTCAGATCGTGGTTAGCAAGGACAAAAGCGGTGGAAGCCGGGCTGCAATTGTCGTATAATAGGATCGATAACGACTTTGGAACAGGAAGTATATGGTAAAGTACAGTGGATATGATCAGCTGCCGCTGGGGACAGCTTCAAGAGAAATTACAAAAGGATGCCTTATTTTGGAAGGCGGTGCATGGCGTACGCTCTATACGCAGGGCGCTGTTGATGCCCTGATGAATGCTGGGATAATGATGGAAACGACCATTGGCGTATCTGCCGGTGCCATGTCATCCCTTGCATATCTGTCGGGGCAGATCGGCTTTTCGGCACACATCAATCTTTTGCACCGGCACGATCCTGAGTATTGTGGCATGCCTGCGTTTGCGAAGGAAAAGACAACGACTGGCTTTACGTATTTTGTCGAAGTACTGATGCCAAAGTATCATTTTGATTTTGAACGTTTCAATGAACCGGACAGAAAACTCTTTGTCAGTGTGACAAACTGCCGGACAGGAAAACCGGAGTATTTTGAAAAGGGAAAATGTGATATTCTGAGAGCGGTCAAAGCATCTGCCACACTGCCGTATGTTTCGAAAATGGTGGAGATAAACGGCGTGCCCTATCTTGACGGCGGGTGTTCCGAACGAATTCCATATGACTGGGCAGTCAGACAGCAATTTTCCAAAATTGTTGTGCTGCGCACCAGGGACAGGACTTACCGCAAGACTGATTCGGATACCCGGCGGCTGAACAGCATCCGATACCGCCGTTTTCCGGAACTGGGGAAAGCTCTGGAACACTCCGGAATCAACTACAATGAGACGATAGAACGGATTGAGGCAGACGAGAAGACAGGACGCTGCTTTGTACTTGCTCCGCAGGTTCCGATCGAAATCAGCCGGTTCGAAGGAGATATGGAGCGTCTTGGCGCACTGTATCACCAGGGGTATTCGGAGACCGAGAATCGCATTCCGCTGCTCAGGGAATACCTGTTCAGCTGAATGTCAGGCATCATAAAATATTCAGCGCATCTGACAATACGCAGCGTTTCTTCTTGGCGGATTCAACAATGGAGCATGAAAGATACGGAATACATACCGGTCCATACAGGACAATAAGCAGCGTGAATGCCTGCGCTGCCGCCGGTCTTTCATGCCGGGCAAGAAAGAGCAACTTGAATAGAGGACGCTTTTTTGATATAATCCCGCAGGATTATTGTGATTGCGGAACAAAAGGTCTTCGCCCGATGGAAAACAGATGGAAGTGAATGCGTCGGGATACGGTGAGTAGGACCTGAGGAAATTCCGTTACCAGAAACAGTGTTTTGCAATTAAGGAAATGGCCCAGCACCTTGTGCTGGTTTGCCAGATAATGACAACTGCGATTGATACGGTGCCGAAAGCATGACTATGTCATTAAAGGAAATGGCCCAGCACCTTGTGCTGGCTTGCCAGATAATGACAACTGCGATTGATACGGTGCCGAAAGCACGACTATGTCATTAAAGGAAATGGCCCAGCACCTTGTGCTGGTTTGCCAGATAATGACAACTGCGATTGATACGGTGCCGAAAGCATGACTATGTCATTAAAGGAAATGGCCCAGCACCTTGTGCTGGCTTGC
>JAFUHD010000160.1 GCA_017469025.1 Clostridia bacterium | reverse complement strand
TCTGACCTTCAATATCATCATGGAGTGTCCCCGTTTTTGTCGCAGTAATGCTGCTGATTGTTTTCTCAAAGGTTCATAAGCACACCAGACACTGCCGCATGCACCGCCCCCTTACCATCTGTAATTGTCTTTTATCTGTATGACCGAAGCCTGAACTCCTGCCAGGTTTTCCTGCTGAAAGCCGTCCTGACCAGCTGTCCGGCTTTCAGCTCATTCTGTTTCAAGACGGCTTTACGCAAAGAACCTGGCTATTTCATGCATCCGGCCGCTCTGATGTACATGGAACGGACAGCGGCTGTCACAATGTCCGCAGGATACACAGTCTTCCGCTTTCCTTTCAAGCGTTTTGTAATGCGTTGCTGCCAGTGCATCTCCTGCACGTGCAAGATCATAATACTTGTTGATGAGCCCAATGTCCAGGCCCATGGGACATGGTTTGCAATGATTGCAGTATACACATTTTCCTGCCGCGTCCGGCGGGGCAAATGTGCCGATCTCACTGTAATCCAGTGCATCCTCCGGCTGATCATAATACTGAAGCAGCTGTTTTACATCCGCTTCATTCGAAACGCCGCACAGAACCGTCCGTACACCTGGTTTGTCAAGCGCATACCGGATGCACTGATAGGGTGTCAGCGCCCGTCCGAACGGGGACTGTTCTTTTGACAAAAGCTGTCCGCCGGAAAACGGCTTCATGACCGAGATTCCAATCCCGTCACGCTCACACCGCCGGTAGACTTCTGCTCTCTCATCCACGCCGCCATTTGCAAACTCGCCCTTGCCGTAATCATAGGCGGGATTGATGGAAAACATGAGCATGTCCACTGGCACTTCATCCAGAATGTGCTTAATAACGGCAGGCGTATGCGAAGAAAGACCGATATGCCGGACAATTCCCTCCGCTGCAAGCGACTGAAGATATCCGAGTACGCCATTTCTGCGGTAGGTTTCCCAGTCAGTCTGCTCATCCTGGCAGTGAATGAAACCATAGTCAATATAATCTGTTTTGAGCCTGTCCAGCTGCCAGGCAACAGAGCGTTTCACCGTATCAAGATCCAGTGACCATCCATATGTGCCATTGCTGTAATCCGCGCCAAAATGGATCTGATACATCACTTTTTCACGGATATCTGCAAGTGCCTTTCCCCAGATCTCAAATGCCTTTCCATCTCCGGCCGCCAGATCAAAGTAATTGATACCGCCCTCTGCCGCCGTCCGCAGTGCCCGGACACCTTCTTCTATGCCCGCCTCATACAGGTACGCTGATCCTATACCAATTTCACTGATTCTGTCACCCGTGCGCTGATTGACTCTGTATTCCATACGCTCTCCATTCTTCTCTGCAGCTTATATCGCTTTGGTAAGCCTTCACGTAATTCATTAACGGCGTCATAATATCAGAAAAGTGTTTCTCAGTAAAGCGACAGCGTAATTATCACATTTCCATTTCCAAGCAGCCCGCGCATCTCATCCGGTGTCCGGTCCGTTACCTTTCCCAGTCTCGTATATGCCCACGTATTGCTTCCATAGAATACTACCATCTGATTTCCCGAATACAGTACGATATCTCCGGCATGGGTAACCGTCTCCCTGTCACTGCTGGGCAGCCTTTTCCCGATCGGGCCGACCTGCTCAAATCCTCCATACATGGACATCTGAATCGTCAGACCGTCAGCCGCCAGTTCCCGAAGCGCTGCCACTGCCGCATTGTTTTCCCACTCCACAGCAACTGCCGTATCGCCAATCTTCATCTGCATCATCGTCTCTTCCCCACTTTCATCTCTTATTTCAGTCACTGTCGTACTGCTGTCCGGATTTTCATCCTGACGCACTGCCTCAAGCCTGTTACCGCCCTCAGCAACCGCTCCCGACCCCAGCACTACGGCCAGGACCACGCTGAGAATCAAATTGTTGCGTTTTCTCAAAGCGTTTTCTCCTTTAATGACATAGTCGTGCTTTCGGCACCGTATCAATTGCAGTTGTCATGATTTGACAAACCAGCATGAAATGCTGGGCCATCTCCTTTAATGACATAGTCGTGCTTTCGGCACCGTATCAATCGCATTTGTCATTATTTGGTAAACCAGCACAAGGTGCTGGGCCATCTCCCTTC
>JAFUHD010000004.1 GCA_017469025.1 Clostridia bacterium | reverse complement strand
TGCAGACCACCTTCATCTATGTTACCCATGACCAGACCGAAGCTATGACCATGGCCAGCCGTATCGTCGTTATGAAGGATGGCTTCATCCAGCAGGTCGATACGCCGCAGAATCTGTATGATTATCCGGCTAATCTGTTTGTTGGTTCCTTCATCGGCAGCCCGCAGATGAACTTCTTCAATGTCAAGCTTGTCTCCCGTGACAATGCTGTCTGGGCAGAGTTTGGAAAGAATGCCGTTAAGATTCCGGATTCCAAGGTTCGCAAGTTCAAGGATGAATCCTACATCGGCAAGGAAGTTGTCATGGGCATCCGTCCTGAGAACATCCATGATGAAGATCGTTTCGTATCTGTTGCTGATGGCAACCTCGTCGAAGCGAATGTTGAAGTCGTCGAGCTCATGGGCTCTGAGACCTATCTCTATCTGCAGACCACCGGTAAGGAAGGCAACGTTATCGCACGTGTTGATCCGCGCAGCAAGTCCCATACAGGCGATACCATTAAGGTTGCTTTCGAAACCAACCGCCTGCACTTCTTCGATAAGGATACTGAATTGACGATTTTGAACCGTTAAGCTTGCTTTTAAGAAGGCCGCATGAAGATGCGGCCTTTTTTTGTTATCTATTACTAAAAAATGTATATAAATTGCAAAAAAATCTTAGAAATTCTATAAAAACTATGGATTTAAATTTCCTAATCATATATAATAATTCATCACGTGGGTGATGTGCATTAGATATGGAAAGGATGAGAACACATGGTCCCGGAAAAACGTTTCCTTAACCAGATAGAACAGGCTTTCTCACACCTTATTACCCAAAAGATTTATCTGTTGGACGTTGAAGGCAATATTCTGCTGCCTTCTGAGGAAGACGGGAAAAAGATTAATCTGCCTGAGTTCATAGATCCTGGTATGTCTGTTGCGTATGACAACAAGACTTTCCTTAAAATTGGCATTACGCCTGAACTGATTCTTTGTATTTTTGACCGTGGTGCTGAGGCGCACAACTGCATCATGCTTGCGGGCGAAATGATCCGTTACATGGGCAGGGGAGAAGCACCGATTCAGAGCCGTTATGATGTTTATCGCAGAGTACTTCGTGAGGAACTGACTGGTTCTGAGCTTGAGGCGCTGGCACATGAGCATCAGATCGACATGAATCTGGAACGTGCGGTGATTACGATTCAGATTCTTCAGACGGAGCAGGAAACTGCTTTCAGCATGCTGGATCCCGTTGTGCCGAGAATCAATTCAGATCTGCTTGTTGAGATGGACCGCCATACTGTTGTCATGCTGAAGAGCATGGAAAACGTGGAGAGCGTTGAAGAGCTCATGCAGCTTGCTGAAGCGATTGAGCAGACGCTGCTTGATGAAAACGGAAAGAACTGCGTCATCGGTATCGGCGAACCGAAGAAGACAATTCAGGATGTAGGAGAAAGCTATCGCGAGTCCCGTCGTGCTGTCGAAGTTGGCCGGATCTTCCTGCCTGACCAGCACATTTACATGTATCGCGGACTTGTTCTTGAACGTTTCCTGATGGATATTCCGCGTGAGATGGGTGTACGTTATCACAGCATTCTGTTCAACCGCAAGACTTCAAGGTTGTTCAATGAAGAAATGCTGCATACGATTGAGATGTTCTTTGCCAAAGATCTGAATCTCTCTGATACGGCACGCCAGCTTTATATTCACAGGAACACGCTTGTTTACCGGCTCGACAAGGTGCAGCGTCAGACTGGTCTTGATCTCAGAAAATTTGATGATGCGGTAACCTTTAAAATGATGATGCTCCTCGGAAAGAGCGGACAGGATAAACCGCGCCCGGTATACTGACAGGTGAACTTTAACCGGCCTTTGGCCGGTTTTTTTACAGAATGGAGGTAAATTCCTTGAAAAAAGGCATCGTCTCGCTTCTTGTTGGTCTGTTTCTGGTAATGTCTGTATCCTCTGGTATGGCTGTCCTGCCTTTTATTCGAAACAATGATGATACGGTTACCATCTCGCGGGAGGAGTATGAACGGTATCAGAAGTTTACCAAGCTGGAGCTTCTTATGCAGATCGTTGATGCATATTATTATGAGGATGTTGACGTTGATAAGATGCTTGACGGGGCTGCCACGGGCCTGATGGCGGGGATTGGAGATGTTTACAGCTGCTATTTTACAAAGGAGCAGATGGAGAGCATTACGGAGGAAACTGAGGGCGTCTACACCGGCATCGGCTGCCAGCTGCTGGCAGATTCTGAGTCCATGCTGATTACCGTTACACGTGTTTTTAAGGGAAGTCCTGCAGAAGAGGCCGGAATCCAGGTCGGAGACAAGATTGTCTATGTCGATGATGTATATTATACGGCATATGAAATGGATGAGGCTGTTTCCGTTATGCGCGGTACACCGGGGGAGATGGTGAAGGTCACTGTACTCAGAGATTACAAGACCATTGACTTTGATGTCATCCGGCGTGAGGTTACCATCAATTATGTTGAGTATGAAATACTGCCTGAAAATATCGGATATATCATGCTCTATGACTTCTACGGGAATGCTGTTGAAGGTTTCAAGGAAGCGCTTGAGGCGTTTGCCGAGGCTGATGTTAAGGGCGTAATCATTGATCTGCGGAACAATGGCGGCGGGATTGTCGATATTGCGGTCAATATTGCGGACATGATTCTGCCGGAGGGCGTTGTGGTTTCGACGAAAGACAAGGCCGGGAATGAAGAAACCATGACCATAGACAATGAATATTACAAGGTTCCGCTGGCCGTGCTTGTAAACGGATATACCGCCAGCGCCTCAGAAATTCTGTCGGGTGCGATCCGCGATTACAATGCCGGCATACTGGTCGGCACGAAAACATATGGCAAAGGTGTTATTCAGGCGGAACTTCAGTTTACGGATGGAACCGGTATGAAAGTGACCATGGCCAGATATTATACGCCGAGCGGCATCTGTATTCATGGTGTGGGGCTTGAACCGGACATTGATATCGAGCTGAACAAAGATGTGGTAACCAAGTATGGTTATAACAATCTGCCTCATGATCAGGATAACCAGCTTCAGGCGGCCTTGCGTGTTTTGAGCGGACAGAGTACGCTTGAGGAGGAAATTGCGGCTGCTGAGGCCATAAAGGCAGAAAAGGCCGCAGCAGAGGCTGAAAATGCAACTGCAGCACTGGATGCGGCGATTGCTGCCGGTCAGTCAGAGAATGCTGAAACGGACAGTGAATCGGTTTCTGAAGAAGTGACGGATACGAATTCTGCCGTGCAGGAAGAGGCACCTTCCGAGGCGGATGTGAAGGTTGACTGATTCAGTCAGAAATAGAAAGAAGGCTGTTGAAATGTGCCGTGTAAGCGTTATTGTACCCGTTTATCAGGTAGAACAATGGCTGCCGGCATGTCTTGACAGCCTTCTTTTTCAGTCATTCCGTGACTTTGAGATAATCCTGGTAGACGACGGGACGATGGACAACTGCAATGAGATCATGGAGTCCTACCGCCGGCGTGACGGCCGGATCCGCATTATTCATAAAGAAAACGGCGGATTGTCATCTGCCAGAAATGCCGGGCTGGATGTGGCAGAAGGCGAGTATATCGCCTTCCTGGATTCGGATGATACGGCTGAACCGGACTGGCTGCTGGATACAGTGGCTGCTGCAGACCGGGATCATGCGGATATGGTGCTGTACAATTACCGTAAAGTGGAAAATGGTCAGGCCGGGGCGCCTTTCCTGCCGATAAAGGATGAGACATTTGATTTCGGCGCATATGGACTTCAAAAGTACTTCTATCAGTACTGGATGCCGTATGTACATGGGCAGGAAGCCTGGAGCAGGATCTACCGGAGGAATCTCATTGAGGCGCATGGACTCCGCTTTGCATTGAATAAAGATGTTTTTGCGGAGGATACGCTTTTTTCAGCCATGTGCATGATGCATGCTGAGCGTCTGACTGCACTAAGCAGGTCGTACATACAGTATCTGCAGCGTGGAGATTCCCTGATGGGAAAACCGAAGCCCTACCTGGCCAGGCGGCTTATGGAACTGTCCGTACGACTTACGGATTATGCTGAAAAGACCGGACATGGGAAAGAACTGCAGCAGGTTCTGCCGGTCCTCTGCTATGACAAACTGATCTGTAAAGGTATCCGGTTTGATCCGTCTTCGGCAGATGTATTGTCCGCGATGGAACAGTACCGTGCAAATCCCACGATGCAGATGATCCTGAAAAGACTTCGTTCACCGATGCCGCTGCTTTCCTATACGTTTCATACCGGAAAGGGATTTGCAACACAGGTAAGGGGCAGAATGTTTGCTGCCAGGTGGCTGTCAGGTGATTATGCCGGAGCTGCCTCACTGGTGGAAGGACGGATCGGGCAATGAGCGCGATCAGCATTATAGTTCCCTGCAGGAATGGGGAAAAATATCTGCCGGATTGTATTCAATCGATACAAAGCCAGGACTTTCAGGCGTTTGAACTGCTGCTGATCGATGATCATTCCACGGATGGAACACGGGAGATCATGAACGGCTTTGCCGCGAAGGATGCCCGTCTGCGCGTATTCGGCAGCGATACAGAGGGCGTGAGCGGTGCCAGAAACCTTGGTATTGAGAAGGCGCAGGGAGAGTGGATCCTTTTTGTGGATGCGGATGATCTGCTGCCTCCGGGGGCACTGGGGACACTTTTCCGGGAGACGCTGAGAGACAGACCGGATATGGTCATAGCGGCGCATGAGACATTTGGAGACGGGAAGCAGATTTGCCCGTTTTGGCCGGAAAGCCGGTGGTACGATCTGCCGTGGCCGGAACGCAGACATGCGATGGCCCTGCGCCTGATAGAGGGCGACAGTATCCTCAATATAATGTGCAACAAACTGCACCGGAGAAGCTTTCTGCAGTCACAGGGAATCCGCCTGTGTGAAAACGTACGGGTTGCGGAGGATGCACTGTTCAATCTTGAGGCAGTACTGATGTCAGGGGGTGCTGTGTACTGTCATGCCGTGACGTACCGGTACAGGATGCATACCCAGTCGACAATGAACCGGGCATCCGGGCCCGAACTGGAGATGCACAGGCCGTGGCTGTCTGCCATGCGTGCCATGCTTGAACGAAGGGGAATGTTTGAGCAGTATTACGGTGCCTTTCTGGACAGCGTAACACTCAGACTGTACAAAGACGGCGGTATTGGCGGTACGGTACGCGGGTTCGGGGAAAAAGCGTTTGACCTCGTGAATCCGGATGGACTCACGCTTGCCCGGATGTCAGGACGGGACCGCCGCGCAGCGAAAGCCGTATCAGACGGCCGGTATGCAAGATGGTATCCGCTGGATGCGATCGGGCAGATTGTCCGCCGGAAAGCCGGCGAGGCATCTTTTGCCGTCCGGCGTGCGGGAGAACTGCGCAGACTGAAAAGGCCGGAGGAATGTCATGAATGAGTTGATCAGCGTGATTATCCCGTGCTATCAGAATGCCGGAACGATAGAGAAGGCAGTAGACAGCGTGCTCAGTCAGGGAAAGGTTCCGGTTGAGATTGTTGCTGTCAATGACGGTTCACATGATGAAACCGGGAGAATACTTGATACGCTTGCTGAAAGGGAGCCGAGGATCCGTGTCCGTCATAAAGAAAACGGCGGAGTGGGCAGTGCGCGAAATACCGGAATAGACATGGCAGAGGGGACATGGCTGTTTTTCCTGGATGGCGATGACTTTCTGCTGCCCGGGGCATTTGAGTGTCTGATGGGTGCAGCACATGATTCGGATGAGATTGACATTGTGTGTGCTGCTTATACGATACGCCATCTCTCGACCGGCGTGGAGGAGACACATGCCTGTGCTGATGGAGACAGGCAGATCGTCTATGAGAGCCTGATTCGTGGCGACAGTGCGCTTAACAGCATGTGTGCCCGCCTGTACCGGACGGAGATGATCCGGAAAAATGGAATAAGGGTACCGGAACACGTACGGGTGGGGGAGGACGTGCTGTTCAATCTCGAGGCTTTCCGTTTGGCAAGAGCGTGGCGGATGCTGCCGGATGTGATTTACCGGTATGAGCTGGGCGGAGATTCCGCCATGATGCGTGCCGAAACAGGACGCTATGCGGCGAGCCGTCCGATGATTGAAGGTATTCTTGCGTTCAACAGAGCCAATCATCTGGAAACAGCCCTTTTCAGGGCAGTGATTGATCTGTATGTCCGGACGCTGCGTGCTGAATTTGGCAGGGCGGGTGCAGCTGTGAAGCTCGGCAGGCGTGAGGTCGGGGAGATGACCATGGGCGTTGTCCCCGGCGCGCTTGCTGCAAAGACGAGACTGTATTATCACGCACTCCGCCTGTGTCCGTTTTCGAGCATTCTGCTGCCATAACATCCGGACAGCAGAAAAAGTGAGGAGCCGATCATGTGCTACGTGCGGTTCAGAAACACCTGTCCGGCACTTGCAATCTGACATCTGATCGCATACAATGTTCCGGCGGTCAGTGTAAACGGAAATGGCCTGGCTCTGCCTGGCCTGACAGGATATGCCTCACTTTGCATGAGGCGGAATTAGAAAAGATCTTGCAGCCGCGCCTCGGTTTTCTGATGAAAACCGATCCGTGGCTTTTTTCTAAAACTGTGATCCGGCAGACAGCCGGATTATGATATGCGCGAATTGGAGGAACTTGCATGGGGAGTGGGCCGGATATCAGCATTATCGTGCCCTGCTTTAATGCGGAACGGTATTTGGGAACCTGCCTGGAAAGTCTGGCGGCCCAGCGAACGCCGGATATTGAGATGATATTCATCGATGACGGCTCCACGGACGGTACGGGGGCTATTCTGGACGGGTTCAGAAACACCGAACCGCGTGCCAGGGTGTATCATGTATCAAATGAGGGCGTATCAGCAGCGAGAAACCGCGGCATTTCACTGGCAACCGGCCGGTATATCGCATTTCTGGACGCAGATGATGCGCTTGAAGGGAATGCGCTTGCGGCTTTGTATCAGACTGCGGTCAGGACAGGTGCCCAGATCATCTCTGCCAACCATACCCTGTTCGATATTGAATGCGGCAACCGGGTGCCGATTGAAATAGAACCGGTGGTCCAGCAGCCGTCTGAGATTGTACGTGAAATCATTCATATGCACCGGATTTATAACAATATCTGGAATAAACTGTATGCATCTGAACTGTTTGCGGATGGACTGCGCCTGGATGAACGTGTGAGCATAGGTGAGGATGCCCTTCTGAATCTGCAGCTTTATCTGCACGCACAGCGGGTTGCCCACGTGAATGAGAAGACCTATGTTTACCGCATTCATTCCGGCAGCGCCATGTCAAGTATAGAACATTATACTGAGGCGCATAAGCCGATGCTGTCAAGTATGGAGGAGATACTGCGCCGCGAACATGTCAAGGAACTCTATTTCCGCGATTTCCTGCAGAGCGCGATATGGCTGGATGAGAAGGAACATGGTATCCGGGATACCATGAGCCGTTTCAATACGGAAATTCGTCCTCTGGTGTTAAACGGCATTGATGCGACGCGGATTCCGGTGCGTGACAAGGGAATTTTCCGCGCTGTCCGTTCAGGCTCATTTCCATGGTTCTATTATTTTACGCGTGCCTGTGAGAAGGTCACCGGACGGAAATGGGGGATACGCAGATGAGACCTCTTCTGCTTTACAATCATTCCGGATATGAAAACCGCGGCTGCGAGGCCATTGTCGAGTCGACGGCCGCCCTTTTTGAATCCAGAGTGCCATCGCTTACGGTGGCAAGTGATACACCGGATTATGACAGGGCACATGGGCGGCATCATTTTATTGACTCCAAAATTGCACCGTACAGTCTGGACCGGTTCATCAATTCCATTGCATTCCGCCTTGGCCAGTCAAGAGATGCGGAAATATCCAGACTGTATGCGCCCGTTATCCGTGCGGGGGCTCACAGCATCTGTCTGTCTGTAGGCGGTGATACCTACTGCTATGCCTATCAGGAACACATGCATTACATCAACCGCAGGCTGAAGGAAAAACATGCTCCGCTTGTCCTCTGGGGCTGTTCCATAGATCCGGACCGGGTCAGGGATGATGTGCTCGAGGACCTTCGTGCGTATGATCTGATTGTGCCGCGTGAATCTGTTTCCGCAGCCGTCCTGGAGGGAAAAGGCTTTCCCGTAGCCAGATGGATAGACCCTGCTTTTACACTTGAACCCAAACCCGCGGAACTGCCGTCCGGATGGCAGGAGGACCGTATGATCGGTCTTAATGTTTCTCCTCTTGTTGTCAGCAAGTCAAAAGACCATGATAAAGCGCTGAACAGTATTTATGCGGTTATGGATATGATCCTTGCTGAAACAGATAACAGCATTGCGCTGATCCCGCATGTAACCTGGAAACACGACAATGACATGGAACTGCTGTCTGCGCTTGCCGCACATTATCAGGGGGATCCGCGTGTCGTGCTGGTGCCGGGGACCTATTCGGCGCAGGAATACAAGTATTTTGTATCAAAACTCAGGGCACTGGTGACAGCAAGGACGCATTTGTCCGTTGCTGCTTATTCTACCGGCGTACCGACGTTTGTCATAGGGTATTCTGTCAAGGCACGCGGCATTGCCCGAGATATATATGGTGATGAAACAGGTCACCTGTTTCCGGCACAGCAGCTTGAAGCACAGGCAGAACTGCTGAATGCGGTCGGAGATTTTCTGCAGCATCTGCCTGGAGAGCAGGTATATCTGCGCGAGCGCATGCAGATGTATATTTCAGGCGGGGACACGATTGTAAACCGTGTGCTATCGCTTTCGGACGGGGGGACGGTATGAGGACGACAGTACAAAGTGATCCGGTCCGATGCACGGGCTGTGGTGCGTGTGTATCCATCTGTCCGCAGCATGCTGTTTCCATGATGCCGGATGCGGAAGGATTTCTGTATCCAAAGGTTGACGGAGAAAAGTGCATCGGCTGCAATCTGTGCGAGATTCGGTGCCCGTCAGGCAGGACAGAACAGCGGTCTGAGCCTAAAATGCTGGGTGGATCTGTTCAGGATGAACAGCTCCGGATGCAGTCATCGTCAGGCGGGCTGTTTACATCGCTGGCCGTACAGATGATCCGTCGGGGCGGTGTGGTATTCGGAACGGTCATGAATGAATCACTGACGGCAGAGGTGGTTGGTGTTTTCAGCGAGGAGGCGCTTTCCGGTATCCGCGGGTCCAAGTATGTGCAGAGTCAGAGCGCGGATGCGATTGCCAACGCCGCGGATCTGGTTGAGAAAGGGATTCCGGTCCTTTTTTCAGGCACACCCTGTCAGGTTGCAGGATTATATGCACGCCTGAAAGGCGGGCATCCGTCCAACCTGATTACCGTTGACTTTGTCTGTCATGGGACGCCGTCGCCCGGCGTATTTGCAGCGTATATCAGTGAACTTGAAAGGATACATGGTTCAAAGGCAGTGTCGTTTGCCTTCAGGGACAAACGTCTGGGCTGGAAGAATTTCTCGACAGTCGGACAGTTTGAAGATGGTTCCATGGAAACCGTCACGCAGCTTACCGATCCGTATATGCGCGGCTTTCTTTCGAATCTGTATCTGAGACCCTCATGCCACGAATGTCATCTCCGGTTTGATACCCTGCCGGCTGATCTGACCATTGCAGATCTCTGGGGGGCTGACAAACTGTACCCCGAACGGGATGATGATACCGGTCTTTCCCTGCTGCTCATTCATTCGGAGGCGGGAAAGGCATATTTTGAATCCTGCGGAAATCTGGATATGTTTCCAATTGACTCCGCTGAACCGTTCAAACGGGTAAATCCAAGCCTGTTTGGACCGAGTGTTCCCCATAAAAAGAGAGAACGCTTTTTCGCCCTGTACCGGAAACACGGTTTTTCTTTTGATGACATCAACAGGCTGCTTGCACCGCCTGGACGGCTTCAAAAGACGGCTGAGTGGATTGCCCATCTTCCGGGAGCGGTCAAAAGGCGTCTGCTGCATTCATCCTGAGGTACAAATGAACGATATTGAAGGAATGGAACGCGCACTGACGGAAGCAGCGCGGGCGCTTAATGAGGGCGAGGTCCCGGTGGGCGCGGCAGTATATTATGGGGATGAACTCATTGCGGCTGCCGGAAACGAAAGGGAGAAGCAGCAGGATCCGACTGCACATGCGGAAATGCTGGCACTGCGGGCAGCAGCGCGGCGTCTGGGACGGCGCCGTCTGTCCGGATGTACCATGTATGTAACGCTTGA
>JAFUHD010000022.1 GCA_017469025.1 Clostridia bacterium | reverse complement strand
CTTTGGCGGCATGCTGCTGTATTCTGCATCATCCAGGAGAATTTTTCCCTTAACCGGATACAGCAGTCTGGCAAACGTTTTAAGCAGTGTACTCTTCCCGCAGCCATTTGAGCCAATAATAACCGTGATTTTGTGGTCCGGTATTTTCAGACTCATGTCGTTGATGATGATCTTCTTATCATAGCCAACCTGGATATGTTCTGCCTTCAGAACATGATCTTTTGCCTGTATTTCCGGCATGACTTTCCTCCCAAAAAATCAGATGTGCCGCCCCGGCACCAGTATTTCCCCAGTGCCGGATTAATACCACATCCATTTCTGCCTTTCTGACTAAGCGGTATCCTTTTTCAGGGCTTTCATTCATAGACTTACGCATTTTTGCTGTTCATCCGTATCAGGAGATACAGCAGATACGGAGCCCCAATGATACCGGTAATCACGCCGACAGGATACCTTGTGGCAAATGCAAACTGGCCGATTGCTTCGCTGAACAGAACCAGCACAGCACCTATTACACCCGCATGGAGTGTTCCCGTGCTGCCGGTTTTAAGCATCCTGGCCGCAATCGGACCTGACATAAAGGCAACAGAGGAAAGCGGACCTGTTACTGCAGTCGTCCCCGCGCAGAGAAATACCGCACTGAAAATCAGCAGCATGCGCGCCTTTCCGGTATTCATTCCGAGCGTTATCGGCAGTTCTTCCCCAAGTGCCAGTATCTGGATTTCCCGGTCCAGTGCGCAGATCACAGCCACACAAACCACTACAATTACGCCAAACAGTGAAACATCACTCATCCTCGCGCCATTCAGACTGCCGGAAAGCCAGCGAAGTGCATCTGCTATATTGTAATCCGAGGTTTTAAGAATGATGTAATTGATCACTGCCTGCAGCATTGCCTGGATGCCTATGCCCGTCAGAATCATCTTGTTCACTGAGAAAACACGCTGCCTGGAAATCAGAAGAATTGCCCCTGCAGCAAGCATACCGCCAAAGAGAGCAATAGCTGATACTGCCAGCCCACTGAGATTCAGCACCATCATGGCAAACACTGCAGCCGCGCTTGCACCGCTGGTAATGCCCATAACATCCGGGCTGGCCAGCGAGTTCCGCAGTATCTTCTGAAACGTATTTCCAGCAATGCCAAATGCAAATCCTGCCAGCGTTCCAACAAGCACACGCGGAACACGGATGGTCATGACTGCATAGGTTGCGCCTTTAATCTGCTCACCAAGGAGAACACGGATCACGGTCCCCACACTGTAGACCTGGTTTCCATATATCAGCAGGAAGCCTGACAGCGCACACCAGAGGATAAAAAGCAACATGAAAAAAAGGTTCTCACGGTGCTGCCGCATCTTTTGCCCGCGAGCGGTAATTCCGGTTGTCTGCACAGTATTCATTTTCCTACCTTTGCCCTCCTGACGATCAGAATAAAGACAGGTGCGCCAATGAAGGCTGTCAGGATACCAACTTCCAGTTCTCCCGGCCGTCCGAGAAGACGCCCGGCCACGTCTGCAAGCAGTAAAAGTACGGCGCCATCAAGTGCAGAAAGCGGGATTTGCAGTTTGAGATCATTCCCACAGAAAAGACGGACCAGATGTGGAATCATCAGGCCGACAAATCCAATCGGGCCGGCAACTGCTGTTGTGGCACCACAGAGAAGCACGCCCGCCAGAGCACCAAGTGCGCGTGTCCGGGTAACATTGACGCCAAGTCCGAGCGCTGTATCATCTCCAAGTGTCAGTACATTCAGGGATGGAATCAGAAAAACTGCCAGAATCAGCCCGGCAGCAAGAAAAGGTGCTACCATAAAAATGCCATTCCAGGTGCCGCTTGCAATGCTGCCGGTCTGCCAGAAGCGGAAAACCTGCATCACATTGGTTCTTGGCAGCATCACCGTAGAGATCAGGGACGAAAAAGCTGTACTGACAGCAGCACCCGAGAGTGCCAGGCGAATAGGATTGGCACTGTGATAGTTCACACCGCCCTTTCCCGGCACAAACGATGCAATTCCGAAAACCAGCAGCGCTGTTACTGTTGCCCCGGCCAGAGCAAACCAGATGTATTCAGCTGTTGTATTGATGCTGAAAAAGGCAATACCGCATACAACAAAGAAAGACGCTCCCGTATTGACGCCAAGAATGGATGGATCTGCAATGGGATTTCGTGTAATGGACTGCATGAGACAGCCGGCCGTGCCAAGGGCACAGCCGGCGATCAGACCAAGTACAGTCCTGACGATTCTTTTCTGCAGAATCGGCAGGTATAGCGGATTGACATCTTTTCCCATCAACGCCTGCAGCAAATCGGAAAGTGGTATGCTGCGGGCTCCCACGGCAAAGGAGAGCGGTACTGCCATGAGAAGCAGCAGAATGCTGATTCCTATAAAACCTGCCGCTTTCTTTTGTTTCATCGTTTATTCCTTATTTGACAAAAGTACTTGCTTCGCTAATGAGATCGAGATACTCATCTATTGTTGCGGGAATTGCCAGAGGGGTCGGTGTACAGGAGGCCGCAATCAGGGCCGTATCCAGAGAGAGGAATACAACAGAACCGCGTGCAATTGCCGGCACCTGTGCGATAAGCGGATCTGCCTGAAGCGCTGCCAGTATATCTTTCTCACCCCAACAGATGATCAGGTCCAGATCCTTGAGTACATCGATATTCTCAGAGCTGACGGTCATGAAGAAAAAGCTGCCGTCATCCAGGTCCCGGATATTCTGCGGCAGATCCAGCCCCAGATCAATCAGATATGCTGCACGCGGATCCTTCGGCATATAGACATAGAACGAACCCAGATTTGAGGTATCAAAATAGCAGTAAGCTGCCGTGAGTCCTGCAATTTCCGGATGGGATGCTGCTTTCTCAGCGATCAGTTCAGATGTGGACGCTACCAGAGCCTCCGCCTCATTTTCCATTCCCAGTGCACGACCATTTTCAAGGATCAGATTCTGCCAGGTAATTGCCCACGCTTCCTGATAAGCAAGCGTCGGAGCAATTTCAGTCAGCTGTGCATATTCATCCTGAGAGATGCCGGAATAGGCTGCAAGAATCAGATCGGGTTCAGCATTGTTAATCGCTTCAAAGTCCAATCCGTCCGTGTCATCAAAGACATTGGGCGTTTCAACGCCGAGTTTCTTAAAAGCTTCATTGGTCCATGAAAACAGGCCATTTGCATCTGTAGCACCATAGGTAGCTTTGGAAACACCAACAGGGGCAACTCCAAGTGCGAGGGGTACATCCAGATTTCCCCAGCCTATTGCTGCAATACGTTCCGGTTTAGCCGCAATTTCTGTAGTTCCAAGGGCATGATCTACCGAAAGTGGAAATCCTGCCGCTTCTGCAAGTGAAGTCAGACAGAAACAGGTTATAACGATAAGTGCAAGTGCAAATATCCTTCTTTTCATGAGTACCTCCATTATAAAAAAGTTAGGGTTAGCAAACACTAATAAAATATACCATCTGCCTGCTTTTTCTGTCAATATCTTTTTACGTATTAGTACCCCATCTTCCAGAAAGATACTTTCATGTGTGCACTTTTTCTTTGAAAAGGCTTTTCGGTTAAGCTGTGAATAGTAACTGATCAGTAACCTACAAACGAGGAAAACCTTGATTTTCAAGGTCCAGGGCTTACAATGGTTTTATCATGGATGGGGTATGCTTACCCGTCGTTAATGACCCTCGAAAGGAAATTAAGATGTTTGAGTACAAGTAAGGAAGTCTGAGATTCCGCCCTCCACTCCCCATCCCACCGGCGGGGTGACGGTGAGGAGGGATTTTACTATAGACCTTGCGGTCGGTATCTCTGCTTCAAGGTTAATGTAGAGGCGACGCTGGAAGATGAGTATGATAGGGAGAGCTTTAGAGCTCCCTTTTTTGTTTCTTTATTCCGTGGAGAAAGTAAGTGCTAAAAACCAAAAAACTGCTGTAGTAATGACATCTCACGGACATATCCGAATTGAATTTAATCCCTGTCTGTGATAAGGTACATACATCTTTATCATTGGTTTCAGAACAAGCCTTAAACAGGAGGTGTGACCGTGGAACGGACCTATATTGCCATAGACCTCAAATCATTCTATGCTAGTGTGGAATGTGCGGACCGACATTTGGACCCGCTGACCACCAACCTCGTTGTCGCTGATCCCAGCCGGACAGAAAAGACCATCTGCCTTGCCGTTTCACCATCACTGAAAGCATACGGCATTCCCGGCCGTGCCAGGCTGTTTGAGGTTATACAGCGCGTTAAAGAAGTCAATAACATACGCTTTCAACAGGCTATGAAAGCACACCTGCTCAAAAAAGATGGAAGTGGAAAGTACACCTTCGAGGGTGCTTCCAGCAATGCAAACGAGCTGACCAATCCCACGCTGGCGCTCGACTATCTCATAGCACCGCCGCGCATGAAACTGTATGAGAAAATCAGCACACAGATCTTTTCGATCTACATGAAATACATCAGTCCGGATGATATCCACGTTTATTCCATTGATGAAGTCTTCATGGATGTCACATCCTACCTGAACACCTATGGTCTCACCGCTCATGAACTGGCTATGAAACTGATTCGTGAAGTGTTGGCCACAACCAATATCACTGCAACTGCAGGCATCGGTACAAACATGTATCTGGCCAAAGTAGCCATGGATATTGTTGCCAAACACGTTCCAGCTGATGCGCAGGGTGTCCGGATTGCTGAGCTCAATGAACGTACTTACCGGGAACGGCTCTGGTGTCATACGCCGCTGACCGACTTCTGGCGCGTCGGACGCGGCATTGCAAAGCGGCTTGAAACGGTTCAGTGCCGCACAATGGGTGATATTGCCCGTCTGAGTATTCACGATGAAGATAAACTGTACAAACTGCTGGGCATCAATGCCGAACTTCTTATAGACCATGCCTGGGGCTGGGAACCCACAGAAATTGCAACCATAAAGCAGTACAAACCCGAATCCAATTCCATTTCCTCAGGTCAGGTCCTGTCGGAACCATATGATGCCATAAAAGGCAAACTCATTGTACGCGAAATGACAGAACTTCTTGTTCTGGACCTGGTCCGAAAAGGACTGGTTACCCGGCAGATTACTCTGACAATCAATTATGACCGTGAAAGCATTATCTGCGATTACAAGGGCAGTTCGCTGAAAAAATCAACCTACACGGTTTCCAGGACCGGCCGTCGCTACACAGGTGAGGTATCCACAGATTATTATGGCAGAATCACACCAAAGCATGCCCATGGCACCGGGAACATCGATCACTACACCAGTTCAACCCGGACAATCGTGGATTCAATGATGAACCTCTATGACCAGATCACAGATCCTGACCTGCTCATCCGCCGTGTCACAATTGCAGCATGTGGTATCATTTCTGAAAAGGATATTCCCAAAGACGGACCGGTTCAATTGGATCTATTTACCGATTATGCTGCTGAGGCGCAGGAAAAAGCCATACTGAAAGCCGCCGAAGCAAAAGAACGGCGTCTGCAGCAGGCAACCATTGCCCTGCAGGAACGCTTTGGAAAAAATGCTGTTCTGAAAGGCATGAATTTTCTGGACGGTGGTACAACCATAGCGCGCAACTCGCAGATCGGGGGACACAGCTCAGGAGAATCCGGAAAACTCATAGATAAAAAAAGGACTGCGTCAGTACCGCAGCATAAGGATGTGAAGAAAAATGACTAAAGGGATCACTGGAAAAGAGCCTGATCCAAGGATCGTTTACGCTGATATAATCGATCTGCCTCACTGGCAGTCTGTAAAGCATCCGCATATGAGCCTTTATGACCGTGCAGCCCAGTTTTCTGCTTATAAAGCCCTGACGGGTTATGAAGACATGGTCAATGAGGAAGCACGGCTGACAGAGGATGAAATTGAGCTGGGCGAGTCTGAGCTTGACATACTGAACCAAAAAATCACCCGTTTGACCGAACTGACCCTTTCCGGCCGGCACCCGTCAGTAACCTTCACTGTTTTCATTCCGGACAGCCAGAAATCCGGCGGCAGGTATACAACCATAACCGATATGGTAAAAAGCGTTGATACTACCGGACGGTGTATCCACCTGATGACACGTTCTCCCCGCACTCACACCAGTCAGTCCATCGATTTTGACCGTATCATCGACATCAGAAGCGATCATCTCGATCCCCCTGACATTATGTAACACAAGATCACACGAACGCCTGCATTTATCCTTTTATATATTTCGGGCAATACGCTGTCATACAGCCACCATCTCATGGATATAACACGAAAAAGCGTTAACTTTGCGCTGGTTTGTCTGAAAAAGACGCCTCAAATGCCAGCATGCCTGAAAGAATAAGCCGCATCATAAAAAGGAGATGGCCCAGCATTTCATGCTGGTTTGTCAAATCATGACAACTGCAATTGATACGGTGCCGAAAGCACGACTATGTCATTAAAGGAGCTGCCGTCGCAGCTCCTTTTTCATTTGACGTATCAGCCTTTCAGCTTCATATAGAGATCACAATACTCTCTGGCAGATTTGTCCCAGGAAACATCCACTCCCATATCCCGTACAACCATCTCATCCCAACGGTCGCGTTCCTTGAAATAGACATCCTTGGTCCTGCAGACCGCATCAAAGAGAGCGCCGGCATCATAATCAAAGAATGTAAATCCGTTGCCTTCGTTGGTGGACTCATTGTACGGCTGAACCGTATCCTTGAGGCCGCCGGTTTCGCGGACGATCGGAATCGTACCATAACGCATGGCAATCAGCTGCGTCAGGCCGCAGGGCTCAAACAGACTCGGTACCAGCAGTGCATCTGAACCGGCATAGATCTGATGAGCCAGGGCTTCATTGTAAGAGATATATGCACAAACGCTGCCCTTATGAACACCTTCATAATAACGGAACGAGTTCTCATAGTTATGATCACCGGTACCCAGAACAACAATCTGTGTATTGGCATCAACGATATTGCCAAAGATGGCATTTACAAGATCGAGACCTTTCTGGTTGGTCAGGCGGGAGATAAGACCGATAACCATCTTGTTCTCATCCTGCTCAAGACCCAGTTTCTCCTGAAGCGCAAGTTTGTTGGCTTTCTTCTTTTCAATCGCATCCGCAGCCGTATAATTGGCCGGCAGCAGGCTGTCCGTCTCACTGTTCCACTGCTCAACGTCAATGCCATTGACAATACCGACAAGTTTGCCGGAATGATACCGCAGATGATCGTCCAGCCGCTCGCCGTAGAATCCTGTCTGGATCTCTCCGGCATATGTCTTGCTGACCGTTGTAATGCAGTCTGCAAATGCAAGACCGCCCTTCATCATATTGGCATCATCTGCATTCTGTTTCATGCCGGGATAATCGAACACAAAGCCCGGAATATTGGTCCAGTACTTCATGTGGGGAATACCGCAGATACCCTGGAACCGCAGGTTGTGAATGGTCAGAATGGACTTTGCACGGCCTACCGGCGTAGGTGCAAACTGTGTTTTCAGATAAATCGGCACAAGCGCTGCCTGCCAGTCATGGCAGTGTACAACGTCAGGCGTCCACTCAAGATAGTTCATTGCAGCCAGAGATGCCTTGGAGAAATAACTGTATTTGGGAATATCTGCATACAGATCCGTATAGGGATTGCCCCAGCTGAAAAACTCTTCATTCTCGATGAAGTCATAAATTACACCATCGATGACCAGTTCCATAATGCCGACAAAGAACGAACGTCCATCCTGGCACAGATCCATCATAAAAGACCCACGGTAAACCATTTTCTCCCGGTACTTCTCGGGGATGCAGCGATACTTCGGAAGGAAGACACGCACATCACAGTTCTGGGAAATGAGTGCACGCGGCAGCGCATACATAACATCGCCGAGGCCGCCGGTCTTGACAAACGGATAGCATTCCGAACCGACAAATGCGATTTTGCACTTTGCATCCGGGCGGGCTTCCACGGTCTGATTCTCCTGTTCTTCCATGCTGATTCTCCTTTTATTTCTATGTCCGGCAACCAATTCCACGGCCGGATTTCTTACCCATAGAATACACAAAAATCGTGATAAAAACAAGGGTGTTTTCAGCATGGTTGCATAGTTTGTTCAGTCCACAGTTAATCATCCTTCCTGCATTTAACACAGACAGCATTATTTCCTATCATTTGCCGGCTGAGCATTCACCCCCTCTCCAACATTCGCATCCTTCTAAAATCATTCCACTGCAGTTCTACCATGAGAAATTTTGTCAATGGATAGATGACATTTGAAAAAAACGCAATCCTGAATGCGTCAGAATTACAAACTATCTTTTGTCCCTTATCGTTTTCGGTTTCTTTCAATGTTTTTCTTAAGCAAGACTTCATCTTCGTCGTCCTGCACCCACCGTGCGACACTTCCCCGGCAGATCTTATCCTTTTCTGTACAGGGAATGGCCTATCTGCTCTCCCTGCTTTGATTCTGGGAGGAAACAATAACTGTTTCCAACCGGCAACTCTCGTCACAATCAGAATAAAATCATAGATTCAGTGTAACCTTCTCTGCTTGCCCAGGAATATCTCACGTTTCCATGTGGTTGACTGGTTCATTGTTCTTCATCTCATCTGGTGATTAATGCCAGCAGTAAAAGGTCGACAGAAGCTGTATCGCCAGGCAAAGCATTGGCAGAGAAGCTGCTGAATCTACACTCCAAACAAGGATTCCTGCAAATGAAAATGCCTGCCGGTTGTCCTGGGACACCTGAAAAAAGCTGCCCGGAAAGGATTTTCTTTCCGGGCAGCACTCTGTTTTCAGGTAATTATCTGTGTTCTTAAATGATGAATGCGCGTTATTCAGCTGTGAAATGCCGCACTGGGCCGGTCATTCACAGCTTTGGACCTTTTCATGCTTTAATCAGACTCTCGAGAGTCTCAAACAGAAGCTCCGCCTCAACCGGTTTGCTCAGATGGGCATTCAGTCCAGCCTGCATGCTTCTCTGTACATCCTCATCAAAAGCATTGGCAGTCAGTGCGATAATCGGGATGGATTTGGCGTCCACACGTTCCATACTGCGTATCATTCTGGTGGCCTCAAGTCCGTCCATTTCCGGCATACGCATATCCATCAGGACTGCGTCGTAATAGCCGGGTTCATGGTCTGTAAACATTTCCACCGCAATCCTTCCATTCATGGCATGCTCTACCTGCATCTCCCGCATGGAAAGCACCATCGTCATAATCTCGGCGTTTACCATGACGTCCTCTGCCAGAAGGACGCGCCTGCCTTTCAGATCAACCGTTTTCCTGACCAGTGCTTCATTCTTTTTCCGGAACGCCGTACGGAATTCGTCCATGACCGTTCCGGCAAAGAGCGGTTTGGCGGCAAATGTATCGACACCGGCTGCCCGCGCTTCTTCCTCAACATCCTCCCAGCTGTAGGAAGTCAGAATAATAATCGGTGTTTCCGCGCCAACAATGGCACGAATCTGTCTGGTTGTCTCTATCCCGTCCATCTCCGGCATTTTCCAGTCAACCAGAATCAGGTTGTAATCCTCACGCCGTGCATGACGCATTCTGACCATTTCAACAGCTTCCCTGCCGGACATGACAGTCTCGCAGCTGATTCCGACATGACCGAGCACCAGCTGGGCATGTTCACAGGCAATGCGGTCATCGTCGATCACCAGCACATTCAGCTCGTGCGGCTTAAGTTCGAGCCCGGGATCTTCGCTGAACGTACGGTCTGCCTCTGTCAGCGTGACTGTGACCGTAAACGTCGTCCCTTTTCCTTTTTCGCTTTCGACATCAATGTGGCCGTTCATCAGTTCCACTATACTCCGTGTAATGGGCATCCCGAGTCCTGTGCTGCCATATCTGCTCGTGGAAGAGGAATCCTCCTGACTGAAGGCATCAAAGATATGCGGAAGAAATTCCGGACTCATCCCAATGCCCGTGTCACGGATCGTGAAACGGAGCGTAGCCTTGTGATCCATTCTTTTAACATCTTCTATGATAAAGGATACTGTACCGCCTGCCGGCGTAAACTTGACGGCATTTCCCAGAATATTGATCATGACCTGGCGAAGCTTCATATCATCGCCGATATAATAATCCTCGACCTTTCCGACTGTCCGGCAGTCAAAGTGCAGTCCCTTATCCCTGCACTGTCCAATGATGATCGTATTGACCTGTTCCAGAGTTCTGGCAAATGAAAACTCCTCGTTCTTGATTACCATACGTCCGGATTCAATCCGGCTCATGTCCAGAATATCATTGATGATCCCCAGCAGATGGTGCGCGGAGGCGCCAATCTTCTCGAGATGCTCCCTTGTCTGAGCCGGAACAGCGGGATCACTGAGTGCAATGTTGTTAAGTCCGATAATTGCATTCATCGGTGTCCGGATTTCATGGCTCATATTGGATAAAAATGCCGTTTTTGCCTTATTGGCCTGGTTTGCCTCCTCCAGCGCAGTGTTCAGAGAAGTCTGCTGCTCTGCCAGCCGTGCCAGCATTTCCTTCCGGTCTGTGATATCAATGAAAACGCCCACATAGGTAATGGGAGATCCATCCGGCCTGCGCGTCGGTTTTCCAACAGCCCGGTACCACCGGTATCCCCGGTTTTTGGTCATCAGCTGATATTCAACGTCATAGATCTTCTTTCCGGTATAATCGGCAACCGTTTCATTATATTCCTTAAGAACGCGTTCTCTGTCATCCGGATGCAGCAGGTCTGACCAGGATTCCAGCACATCCGGAAAATCATCCTGTCCATGATACCCCAGCATCCGCCGGAACTCATCACTCCAGTTGACTCGTGTCATCGTCCCCGACTCATCGAAGTCCATCGTCCATTTCCCGGATCCGAGCATCTCATGGATAGTGTTCAGCGATGCAGCCTCATTCTGCAGCTCCGCATACAGCTGATCATGTTCCTTCGACTCGGTGATATCTATCGTTACGCCCTGATATTTCACCGGCGAACCGTTTTCATCACGTGTCAAATGGCCCAGGCTGCGGTACCAGCGTACAGATCCGTCCTTTCTGAAAAACCTGAAATCAAACCCATGCGTGCTCATGGTCTTCTCATTTACCGTTTTCCAGGAAAGATCACGTGCAAAACGTTCACTGTCATCAGCGTGGAGACCGTTTAAATAAGATTCAATCCTGTTTGGAAAATCATTTTCA
This sequence comes from Clostridia bacterium, assembly GCA_017469025.1. GTDB lineage: Bacteria > Bacillota > Clostridia > Christensenellales > Aristaeellaceae > Ventricola. Next base: position 11,503 of record JAFUHD010000022.1, on the reverse strand, counting down.
TCCGTATATCCCATCAGGCGGCGGAATCCGTCTCCCCACTGCACAGATGAAATGGAGCCATCCGGTGAATAAAAAATCTTCCACGTTCCTGCTCTGGTCAGGTCTGTCAAAAGCCGGTTTGCCTCAGCCAGCTCTTCCATGATTTCAACAGATTGCGAAACAGTAGTTTTCATTATCCCGGCTCCTTTAATAACACCGTCGTGCTTTCGGCACCGTATCAATTGCAGTTGTCATGATTTGACAAACCAGCATGAAATGCTGGGCCATCTCCTTTAATAACACCGTCGTGCTTTCGGCACCGTATCAATCGCAAATATCATTGTTTGGCAAACCAGCATGAAATGCTGGGCCATATCCTTTAATGACACCGTCGTGCTTTCGGCACCGTATCAATCGCAAATATCATTATTTGACAAACCAGCATGAAATGCTGGGCCTATATTGGCAACAATTTTAAGCTCCGACACCAGCCGCAATTGCAAGCTTTGGACAAACGGGACCGTGCACCAGAGCATCTTTTGTCCATGTTACATGTACTCTCACAAAGCCATACATCTTTCTTTGAGTTTATACGCGCTTATGCTCTTCTTGTCAATCTATTTTCCGGTTCCGTTCCGGCATATTTTTTCAGGCATATTTTTTCAGGGAAAACGCTGAATCTGAGACTGTAAGCATTATCCCTGTCTGGACTGAAGACAGATACAGCTATACAGATTTGCCCAGGTATGATAATGAAGGGTACGAGTACACATACGACGTATTCGAAAAGCAGGTGCCGGGATATAAAATTCCCGAGAAGAACGGGTTCGATTTCATCAATACCAGAGATGATGCGCCTGTCATTACACCTGTAACGAATACCTTCTATTTTTCATTCATCAAAGAGTGGAGGGGAACGCCACAGAATGATATTTCATTCACCCTGTATACTTCTGACGGCACATTAAAAAATCATCGGTTTACCCGGAAAAAACTCAGCGATACTGAATGGCTGTATGAAGCATGGCTTTCTGTCGAAGATGACTATTATGCTATTGAATCGCCCATGGACAGTTTCATCCCATTCTACTCCAATATCGGGGACAAGACGGATGTAACAGACCGTGTGTACAATGGCGGCAAAATCATAAATGTCAGTACGCCAAATACAAATGATACCTCAAATCCTTTGCTATGGGGAATCATAGCTGCCACCTCTTCACTGCTTCTGATTGTCCTAATATTTCACGCCCGAAAAAAACAATAACTTCTTTCTCATGATATAAGCACAGGGAAATGCCGCCGGAAAGAAAACCTTTCCAGGCGGCATTTTGTTAGTTAATGTTCAAGGATACTAACGTACTACCGTCGATTATGTAGCATATTATTATGTGCTTGGTTTTATGATTAACCACTCTTTTCTTTTTATAAAGCTTTACACTATTGAGGCATAAGCAGGATAGCAATTATCCTTTTTGTGCCAAGGAACAGGTTTATCCATGTAAAAGAAGGTAAAAGTAAACAGAAATTGTTTGAGTCAATAAACCTTCCTTGCTAAAATGAGCTAAATATGCTACTGTATGAATTGCATTTATTTTTTCAGCTAAAGGAAGATCCGGAATGAACAAAAGCAGCGCCGGAAAAACGGTACTCAAACAGATTGCGGAACAGGCAGGCGTGTCCGTCAGTACGGTATCCATCGTTTTAAACGGACGGGGTGACGAAATGCGCATTTCCGCCGCCACACAGGCACGTGTGCGGGAATGTGCCAAAAATGCAGACTATACGCCCAATGTATATGCCAGAAAACTACGCAAGTCCGCCGAAGGAAGAAATGTAAAAGTGATCGGTGTTTTCTGGAGTACAGACTTTCTCGATGACAGCATGGGGGAATTCTTCCAGAATGCCAATCAGGCCATCGCAGAGAAAAGCTATTCCTTCGAGTTCTCCATTCACTTCTTTACCTCCGGTCATCTCTCCGAGATCCGGGATCAGATGAATCCGTGGCAGTTCAACAGCATGCTGTTCTGCGGCGCCCGCAAGGAAGATATCGATGTCCTTGAAACGCTGAAACTGGATATCCCCATTGTACTGTCAAACAACGCACAGACAGAAACCCTGAACAGCGTTTACGTGGATAACATCGATGTCGGCAAACGCAGTGCCCAGGAGCTCTTTAATCATGGGTACCGGCGTGCGGGCATCATCACCCAGCACAGACTGACATCCGGCGCCAGTATCCGCCGGTTTGGGTTTACAAGTGAAGCCGAGCGGCTGGGGATGACCGTACGGCCTGAATGGTGTGTCGGTGTGGACTTTTCCGATCTCAATGCAACCAGTCAGGCCATATACCAGATTCTTTCAGGTCCGGAAAAGCCCGATTCCCTGTTTGTTGTCAGCTACCACAATGCCATCAGCATCATGATGGCTGTCAACGATCATGCCATGATGTTCCCTGAGGAAGAAACGTGTGCACTGATGATCTGCGGGCAGAATCCGATGCTAAATGTTTTAGCTAAAAATGCCGGTTTCATCAATCTCGGGATCGGCATCTATGCACGCCAGGGACTGGAAATGCTGCAGCTTCTGATGAACGGTGGGGTCAAAAGCCCGGTGAAATGGGTTATTTCGCCAAAGATTGATGCCAGTAATTTAAAAACATTGTCTAAATAAACAGAAATGATTTCCTTCAAGCCGGAGACTGAATCAGTCTCCGGCTTTTTTGTTTTCTCTGTGTGCTTCTAAAATTCTTTACAAAAATTTTAGCTTTAAGTGTTGACAGTCACAGCATATTGCGCTACAATCACAGTAACTAAAACGAAATAGCAGTTTGTATTTCGTTAAAAAAAACAGGAGGATATTACTATGAAGAAGCTTCTGGCCCTCGCACTTGCAGCGCTCATGCTGCTTGGCATTGCAGGCATCTGCTCCGCCGATTCTCCCGTGACGGTCACGTTCTGGAACGGCTGGACCGGATCAGACGGTGATGTACTGATCGAAATGGTTGACGAGTTCAACAAGACCAACCCTTACAATATCCACATCGAGATGGATATCAACGCTGACTTCCAGACGAAGATTGCCGCATCCTTTGCCGCTGACGAAGGCCCGACAATGATTCTGGGCGCACACTCCTACAAGGATACCTATCCGGAGTATCTGATTGATATGAACGAAGTATTCGAGAAGACGTCCCTGAAGAGTGAAGACTTTGTCCAGGGCTATCTGGATCTTTGCTCCAAGAATGGTGTGCTGTACGTTGTTCCGTTCCAGGTAACCGGCCGTTACATGTACTGGAACAAGGACCTGTTTGAAGCTGCCGGCCTGGATCCAGACACCCCGCCGAAGAGCTACGAAGAGTGGGCTGAGTGGGCTGAGAAGATCAACAATCCCGATATGAACGTATACGGCTCCGGTGTCAGCTACAACGCTATCTACACCAACCTGCAGCTGATTCAGCGCATGGGCGGCCTGTTCATCACACATGACGATGCTGGCAAGCTCATCCCGACCTTTGCCGATGCAAACGGCGTCAACCCGGGCTATGCCAAGTTCCTCAACTGGTTCAAGACCATGACGGATAAGGAAGTCAACCCCATCGAAGCGGATACCACCTCCATGTTCCAGGCTGGCCAGATCGGCATCATGCCGGATGGCGCGTGGGCAAGCGCCGGTGCTGATGCTGCAGGCATCAACTATGGCGTATCCCAGCTGCCTTATGGCGATGCCGGTGCCATGAACCCCTGCTCCGTCTCCGGTTTCTCCATTACCAAGTACGCAACCGACGAGCAGAAACTCGCTGCCATGCGGTTCATCGAGTGGTGGCACAATGGCTTTGAAGGCACCGAGACCACAGCCTGCCTGACCTGGTCCCTGCGCTGCGGCTTCCCGGGATACTATATGCCGGCCATCAATGATGCGCGCTATCAGGCCTCCGATAAATTGGCCATGATGACCTGCACCGATAACGAAGCCTCTACCACATACATGGCACCGGACGACTTCACCCTCACCTTCCAGCTGGCTTCTGAGGTCATCGAAGTCATGGTTGAGGATGTCATCGTAGGCAATATGGACACCGAAGCTGCACTGCTCAAGGCGGAGCAGACCGCGGAGGCACTTCTCAAATAAGCATCCGAAAACCCGACGCAGATTGCATATCGGAGGGGTGGGGTTTACCCCGCCTCTCCTTTTTTGACGCTTTTATCGCTTCTTCGCACAGAAAAAGGGATTGGGGGACATCATTTTCCCCTCCGGCTGAGCGTTTATAAGCCGGCGGGGATGCCGCAGCCCCAGTCAAAAAGCCGAATCTTGCCAGGCAGGAGGCCATGGCAGAAAGGTGGTGTCTTGCATGCAGGCAACAGCAAAAAGAGAAAGACGGCGGAGTGTCCTGGCGCCCTATCTGTTTATTGCGCCGGTCATCATCCTGCTGTTCATATTCAATGTCATGCCGCTGTTAATCAGCTTTTTCATCAGTCTGTTTGACGCGGATATCTCGTTCCATCTGAACAAATTCATCGGGCTTGGGAACTTTGCGGAGGTTTTCAGTGACAACCGCTTTTACAACAGTCTGGGCGTCACACTGAAATGGACCGTGGTTGAAGTCCCCTGCCAGCTGATTCTCGCCCTGATTCTGGCGGGTCTTTTGACCCGAAACACAGTCATCAACAAGATCTTCCGGGCTATTTATTTCATGCCAATCGTCTGTTCCGCCACCGCAACCGGTATCATGTGGAAACTGATCCTGCACTCCAATGTAGGTTACATCACCTACCTGCTCCGCATGATGGGTTTCGGCAAAATCAACTTCATGAATACTGCCGGTCTGACATTTTACGTGATCGTTTTCATGTCTGTCTGGAAGACCTTCGGTATTTCCACCACCATCCTGATCGGTGCCATGCAGAACGTTCCCACGGTCCTGTATGAAGCTGCCGATATAGATGGATGCAGCCGTGCGCGCCAGTTCTTCGCGATCACACTGCCCGGCATCCGTCCGACGCTGTGGTTCCTTATCATGACCCGCATCATCGGCTCATTCCAGGTATTTGACATTGTCTACACCACCACGGGCGGCGGGCCCAGTCTCACCACGGAAACGCTGGTGACCTACATCTATACCCGCGGCTTTGAGGTGTTCCGTATGGGATACGCATCTTCCCTCTCCGTAGTGCTGCTCGGACTGATCCTCATCATTACGGTCATCATGTACGCCGCCATGCTCAAAGGCGAGAAGGATTGAGGTGAACGGTATGTCAAACAAACTCATCAGGCGGATCAGGTATATCCCGATTTTCCTTCTGCTTCTGTTTTTTGCGCTGCTGATCATCCTGCCTGTGCTCTGGATGGCGCTGAGTGCATTCAAGCCGGCCAAGGAGATCATCAAGTACCCGCCCACGCTTTTCCCGAGCAACTTTGATCTCGGCAATTTTGCCCGGCTCAAAACCCGTCTTCGCATCATCGACTATGTTCGTAACTCGCTGATCTATGCGCTGGGCACCACACTGCCCTCGGTGTTCCTCTGCACACTGGCCGGTTACGGATTTGCCCGTTTTGAATTCAGGGGACGCAATGCGCTGTTCATCCTTGTTCTGGCCACCATGATGATTCCGTTCCAGGTCACCATGATTCCCCTGTTTCTGGTTGTCAAGAAAATCGGCCTGTACGACACTTATCCAGGCCTGATTCTCCCGAAACTGGCAGCTGCTATCACTATCTTCATGATGCGTTCCGCCTTTGTGACCCTGCCCAAGGAACTGGAAGAGGCTGCCCGGATTGACGGTGCCACCGAGTTTGGTACGTTCTGGCGCATCATGCTGCCCCAGGTTAAGCCGTCGATTATCACCATGCTGATACTGGGCATCAATGCTGCCTGGAACGACCTGATGTGGCCGTTGCTGGTAACCGGCGACACCAAGATGCGCACCCTGGCCAACGGCCTTGCCCTGTTCATCGGTTCGGATACAACGGAATACGGCCCGGCTTTTGCCGGTGCAATGGTCTCCATTCTGCCGATGCTGCTGCTTTATATCTTCGGCCAGCGGTACTTTGTGGAAGGCACCGTGACCAGCGGTCTGAAAGGATGATTGGAAATGACACTTTTCTTCAAGACATTCGAAAAAGACAACACACAGACCTATCTGTTTTATCCCGGTGAGAACAACCGCACGCCTTTCAAGCGCCGCAGCATTACCGTGCTGATGGACAACTGCACAGAATCAAATGTACGTGCACTCATGTCTGCCTGGGATATTGAAACGCTGTCCATGGAATATCAGCTGATTTTCTGTTTCCCGGTTCCGCCGCAGGGCGGCTGGGCAGCTGCACCGTATGAAACATGCAAACAGATCTTCGATACCTGTCAGATAGGCATGGGCAAGCCGGATGACAAGCCGCTGCCCCGCAATGCCTTCGGCATTCCGACCACAGAAGCCATGCTCGCCACCTGGCATCCCATGAACGATACCAAATATGTCGTGGGCATCGGCGACGGCGCCACATTCGCGCTCACACTGGCAGTCCGTACCCCGGCCAATATCGCCGGTGTACTGGCAGAGGGCGGGCATCCTTCCCTGACAGATGCTTCGGAAAGCGCAATGCCTGTATGCCTGGTCCATGGTGATCCGGAAACCGAAGCTTATTTCCGTCGGGTAAACGGAGAGCATACCGTCTGTCAGACGGCAGGTTTCACGGTGTATGCGGGTGCACGCAACCCGCTCGAAAAAACCATGGTCCCGCTGCACAAGAACCGGATCGATGCCGGTCTGCTCAGGAGCGTCTGTGAAACCCTGTTTCTGCCCGCACGCCGTCCGAACACCTCACCAAGCGGTGATATCGAGCCCTCCATGTGCCTCAGCACCACAGGCTTTGAGTATTTCATCCATGACTTCCGTCTGGGAGACGGGAAAAAACATACGTGGTTTACCTATGTTCCCCGCAGGGCAGCAAAGCCGGATACAGGCTGGCCTCTGGTGATGTTCTATCACGGCGGTTCAGATAACCCTGCCGAAGCAGCGGAGATGAGCAAACTGCACGAGCTGGGCGAGCAGGAAGGATTCATTACCGTATATCCATGGGGAACTGACTGCTGCGGCTGGAACAGTGCCATGGATCCGGCTCAGGAAAATGATGCCGACTTCTGTAACCGTCTGATCGACTATATGCTGGAGCATTACCCGGTAGACCGCGAGCGCGTCTATGTGACCGGCTTTTCAAACGGCGCAGCCATGGCACAGACCGTTGCCCTGCTGCATCCGGAAAAGATTGCAGGACTGTTCCACATTGACAGCAACTGGCCCGGTAAATACGGCGGCTACCAGGCCGTTACCGAAAAGGACATCACGCCGTTCCGGCTTGGCTTTGAACGCAAGCAGGCCTATGACTACCTAATGCCGGTCTGGTACACCTATGGCAGCCGTGAAATCTCCTTCCCGGTGTTCAGGGACAGCACCCAGCAGAATCAGTATGACCTGTGGAAGCGGTACAACCACATTCCGGTTACACCGACCCCGGCACGGGGCGATGAGAACCCGACCGGCTGCGGTGCCGAGGGCGAAACCATTGAGGTCATCCGGCCAACGGACCGGCACCCGGAGCACTGGTATCAGGTAAACCGTTTCTATACGGCCGATGCTGCGCATCTGAACCTTTACAACTTTGTCATCATGCATGACAAGGGACACGACATTGCCCAGATGGATGCGGCACTTGGCTGGCAGTTCATACGCAAATTCCGCCGCAAGGCAGACGGATCGCTTGAAATCTGTCAGGAATAAGCACATGCCAGCCCGGCAGATATTGAAAACAATCAGCTAATGCACGCAGGCCATGTCCTGCACAGGGAGGCATCCAGAATGAAACCCATTGACAATGAATATACCAGTCTGCACAGTGACGGACTGTTCTATGACGCGGTCAATCTGACCATGCGGCTGTTTAAAGGGGAAAACGGCGTGGAAGGTCCCCGGCACATCTTTGAACGCGATGCGGCAGAGGTACATGATGACGGAAGCATCACCTTCTGCTTCTTTGCCCCGGAAGCCCGTGAGGTTTCCGTCGGCGGCTTTGGCGGTTCATTCAGCAGCATTCCCGTCCCCATGACCAAAGACGAGGCAGGATACTGGACGGTTCGGATTGATACCCTCCCGGCCGGTTTCCATTATGTCAACTTTTTCGTGGACGGTGTCGCCGTCACGAATCCCCTGGGGCGGGTTGCCTACGGCGGACACAAAACAGCCAACATTGTGGAAATTCCGGAGAAAGATGACTTTTACATGCTGAAAGATGTCCCTCACGGCACCGTGCACATGGAACACTTCAGCTCCTCCGTTACGGGCAAAATCCGCAACTGCTGGGTCTATACGCCCTATGGCTATGAAAGCCATCCGGAAAAAAAGTATCCTGTACTCTATCTGCAGCACGGCGGCGGCGAAACCGAGACCGGCTGGATCTGGCAGGGCAAGGTCAACTACATCATGGACAACCTGATTGCCGCCGGAAAATGCAGGGAAATGATCATTGTGATGAACTGTCTCTACTGCGTGGACTGGCGCAGGCAGGACGCATTCATCACCGGTGATTTTGACAGCATGCTTGTAAAGGACTGCATCCCATTCATTGAGGGACGCTATCGTGTACTGGCAGGTGCCGAAAACCGCGCCATGGCCGGACTGTCCATGGGCAGTTACCAGACCCTGATGACCACCATGCGCCATCTCGGCGATTTTCCCTATATCGGCATTTTCAGCGGAGCCATGCTGCGCCGCTGGTACTGTGACTTCGACTATTACAGGAACTTCGATGACCCTGAAGCCTTTAACAGCAGAGTAAAGCTGTTCTTCTTCGGCTGGGGCGAACAGGAGGACCGGATCAACCGCGACCTGGTCCCGGATCTCAGAATGCTGGAAAGCAAAGGTATCCGTTTCTCTACCTATACCTGCCCCGGATACCACGAATGGACAGTCTGGCGCAAGTGCCTGAGGGAATTTGTACAGAAGATCTTTACCGACTGACATTCGCAGAAAGAAGGCCTGCCAATGGCAACCATGCGATACAGCTTCTTTTCCCAGGTGCTTAATATGAGCACCAGTGTCACAATCACCTATCCGGACCTGCAGTTTGATTATACCGGTTCACCGGTCCTGGAGCGGATTATCAGCCGTGAACGGCGCCAGGTTCTTATGCCTGGCATGAAACTGCAGACCCTGTACGTCCTGCACGGCGGCAGCGATGACGACACCCTGATCCACCGCTTTACAAACCTCGAACGTTATGCCGGAGACAACTGTCTCATGACCGTCACTCCGCAGGCAAATGACAGCTTCTTTATTGATACCGCCTATGGATTCCGCTATTACACCTACCTAACTGAGGAACTGCCACGCATCATGCAGAGCCTGTTTGCATCCTCACCCCATCCGGAGGACAACTTCGTCCTGGGCATGGCCATGGGCGGCAACGCAGCCCTCATGCTTGCCATGAAGCACCCGGAGCGCTACGGCGCCGTTGTGGATCTGTCCGGAGGCATCGGATGCAGCATTGACTCGGATTACTTTTCAGGCATGCTCAGGGACCTTGCGCACATCCGCCGTCTCATAGCTGCCTTCGGCAGTCCTGAAACCGCTTCCGGCGGTGAATGGGACATTGGTCTCATTGCCCGGAAGAACCTTGAAAAAGGCATCCCGATTCCGCCGCTCTATCTGGCTGTCGGCGAAGATGACTTTATCAGGGACGTGGTACGCCGGGACAGAGATGCCCTTCTGGCACTCGGCATTCCCGTACATTACGAAGAAGCACCCGGGCTTGGTCACGAATGGGCTTTCTGGGAAGCCTATGTCAAAAAAACACTATACGAATGGCTGCCGCTGCGGCGTAAGGCCATCTGTCCGGAGGACTGAATTTATGCTGATAGAAACAACGACTGAAAACGGACGCGTGCTGGGGATTCCTGCCGCGGATCCACGCATTACGGCTTTCAAGGGCATCCCATTTGCCGCACCGCCGGTTGGAGCACTGCGCTGGCGTGCACCGCAGCCTGCCGGGAACTGGGAGGGCATACGCGACTGTTCCCGTTTCGGCCCCATTTCCATGCAGGAAACACCGGGAATTGGTGGCGGCTTCTATGACAGGGAATGGCATGTAGATCCGGACATTCCCATGAGTGAGGACTGTCTGTATCTGAATATCTGGACGCCTGCAAAATCTGCAAATGAAAAGCTGCCTGTCATGGTCTGGATCTTTGGCGGCGGTATGACATGCGGCTATCCTGCAGAAATGGAATTTGACGGCGAACGCATTGCACGCCGCGGTGTCATTCTGGTTTCTGTCAATTACCGGCTCAACGCCTTCGGCTTTCTGGCTCATCCTGAGCTGACACAGGAGGCATCCGCACACGGAGAAACCGGAACAAACTTCGGTCTGCTTGACCAGCAGGCCGGCATCCGCTGGGTAAAGCGCAACATTGCCGCATTTGGCGGTGATCCGGATAACATCACGGTTTTCGGCCAGTCTGCCGGCGGACGCAGCACCTGGATTCAGGTCACCTCGCCCACCAATGCAGGCCTGTTCAGCAAGGCAATCGTCCAGAGTGCAGTGCTCGACAGCGGCATTGCTGTTTATCCGGATCTTCCGGATGCAGAACAGGAAGGCAGAGATTTCCTGAGCAGTCTCGGTGTCAGAACGATCGCAGAAGCACGCGCACTTCCGGCAGATACGGTCCTGCGTGCCGCGCTGGCCTGCCGTCCTTTCCGGTGGGGTCCCGTCATAGACGGCACCTTCCTGCCCGAATCGCCAGTAAAAGCATTTGCCAGCCACCGCGAGAACGATGTCCTGCTGATGGCCGGCAATACGGCAGATGAAGTCCGCGGCCTCCGTCCTGCAGGCACTGCAGACCTTTTCCGCGAAAAAATGGCTGCTGCATACGGTGACGACTGGCCTGAGTTCGACCGTCTGACCCACATCCACAGCGATGCAGATCTGCTCGCCTACTATGAGAGCCCAGCTTTTAACGCATTTGAAATCGGCAATCACTTTGCTGCTGCCAAACGGCTCGAATGCGGCGGAAAACCCGTATATCTCTACCGGTTTGATCCTGAAATTCCGGGGGATGATGCCGGCTCCTTCCACTCCTCAGATCTTTGGTTCGTCTTTGAAACACTGGCCAAATGCTGGCGTCCATTCCGCGGTGTTCATTATGACCTTGCGCGCCATATGTGCAATTACTGGACCAACTTTGCCAAAACCGGCGATCCGAACGGTCCTGACCAGGACGGCACACCCATGCCGGACTGGCGCCCTGTGGACAAAGCATACATGAATATCATGCTGCTCAATGAACAGCAGTATACCAGGCGGGAAACGCCTGATCCCGTCATGGCTTTTGAGATGGCACGGCTGGACCGCAAGAAATAACCCCTTCGGCGCAGCACCCGTGTGCCTTATCATGCCTGGAAACCACCGCATAACGGAACCCCTGAAAGGATAACCCGACGCAAGCGCTGATCCGTCAAATCATGACATTTGCGAT
>JAFUHD010000159.1 GCA_017469025.1 Clostridia bacterium | reverse complement strand
GGCCAGCCACGCCGGCATTCTGATCAAAGGCAGCAATTACATTGAGACACTTTCCAGAGTCCGGACTGTTGTCATGGACAAAACCGGGACCCTGACCCATGGCGTGTTTGAAGTCTCCGGCATTTTCAATGCAACGCGTCCTGAAGATGAACTGATTGAACTGACAGCACTTGCCGAAAGCGCCTCGACTCATCCGATATCCCTTTCCCTTCAGCGCGCACACGGGAAAAAACCGGATATGTCCCGCGTCACTGACATTCAGGAGATCAGCGGTCATGGCGTCACGGCGACAGTGGACGGCCTGTCCATTGCCGCCGGAAATGACAAGCTGATGCAGCTTCTTGGCATATCCCCCAAATCCTGTGATGAACCAGGTACTGTTGTTCATACAGCAATTGAAAATGAGTATGCCGGTTCCATTCTGATATCAGACAGAGTGAAAGACTCATCATCCCAGGCAGTTTCTGATCTCAAACGCGCCGGTGTCGGGCGCATTGTCATGCTGACCGGTGATTCCGGAAAAGCCGCACAGTCCATTGCCGCACAGCTCAGCGTTCCCGAAGTTTACAGTGAACTGCTGCCGCAGGATAAAGTCAGTTATGTTGAAAAACTGCTGGCAGAAAAAACGGCCGGTTCCACGCTAGCCTTCGTCGGAGACGGTATCAACGATGCCCCTGTCCTGTCTCGTGCAGACGTCGGCATTGCCATGGGCGCGCTTGGCTCTGATGCAGCCATTGAAGCCGCAGACGTTGTTTTGATGGATGATAACCCCGTCAAGATCGCCAAAGCCATCCGGATTGCCCGCAAGTGTATGCGTATTGTCTATGAAAACATCTATTTTGCCATTGGTGTCAAAGTCATCTGTCTTATTCTGAGTGCAATCGGTTTTGCCAACATGTGGCTGGCTGTATTTGCAGACGTCGGCGTCATGGTAATCGCCGTGCTGAATGCCATTCGTGCCCTGATGGTTGACAACTGCTGACTGGTCCAAAAATGCAAAACGGCTCAGGCAAATGCCTGAGCCGTTGTTTTATTGATCAGAGAACGCTGGCGTAAGCAGCCTTGGCGCCCTGCTCGCGGATCATCTTGAGATCAGCCAGAACAGCTGCTTCAAGGCCCGCAACCTTTGTGAGATCCTGATCCCACATCTGGGTGTTCGTCAGTACGGCATGTACAAGCGCTTCCGCACTGTCATTGCGATGCTCATAGAAGAACTCCAGTGCCCAGCGGTCATCGGAGATCACATACTCGTTGCCCTTCGGACGATGGCAGATAAGACCGCGGTCTTCGAGTGCTGTAATGTCATTGGAATAGAAAGCGATATAAGCTGCAAGGCTCATTGTGAGGCACGGCGGCAGCTTTCCATTGTTCATCTCCACATACTCGAGGAAAGACGGCATGTTGCGTGCCTTCCACTTGGAGGTGGAGTTGAGGGAAATGCTCATCAGCTCATGGTTGACAAACGGATTGTTGAAGCGGTCCTGAACTGCCTCAGCAAAAGCAATCAGATCATTCTTGTCAAGCGGCAGTGTCGGAATGACTTCCTCATACAGCATCTTGTTCATGAACTCACGGATCGTGTCATCGTGCATGCAGTCACGGACGATGTCGAATCCAGCCAGATAAGCACCAAGTACAAAGCCGGTATGCGCACCATTCAGGATGCGGACCTTACGCTTCTTGTAAGGTGTAACATCCGGGACTACCATAACCGGTACACCGGCTTTCTTGAACGGCAGACGGTCTTCAAGGCCATCCGGTCCTTCAATAACCCATACACCGAAGACTTCACCGACATCCGTCAGCGGATCATCATACCCATTGGCCTCTGCCAGTGCTGCCACTTCCTTCGGGTCACGGATGCGGCCGGGGACGATACGGTCTACCAGTGTCGAGCAGAAAACGTTTTTTTCATTGACCCACTCGGCAAATGCAGCTTCGAGCTTCCAGTCGTCAATGTACTGATTGACGCACTTCTGCAGCTCTTTGCCGTTGTTGTCGATCAGCTCACAGGACAGAATCACGATGCCGTCCTGACCGGCCTTGTAGCGCTCATAGAGTACGCGGGTCAGCTTTGCCGGGAAGCTTGTCGGCGGAACCTGGTCAAACTTGCTCTCATTGTCATGAACAATGCCGGCCTCGGTCGTATTGGACACAATAATCTCAAGATCCTTGCTTCTGGCCAGTTCAAGGACGCTGTCCCAGCTCTCATATGGATTGAGGCAGCGGCTGACGCAGGAAATGACGCGCTTGTCATCTACCTTCTTCCCCTTTTCACTGCCGCGCAGATAAAGCGTATACAGGCCTTCCTGCTTGTTGATCAGTTCTGTCAGTCCCATGGCAATCGGCTGCACCAGAACGACCTTGCCATTGAAACCTGCTTTTTCATTGGCAATATCAATAAAATCATCTACGAATGCACGAAGGAAATTGCCTTCACCAAACTGCATAACCTTTTCCGGAGCAGACTTGAGTACATACCCCTTATACCCGGACGCCTCAAGTACGCTGTAATTCAACTGGTCCATGGTTCCTGATTCCTCCTTAATAATATGTTTCTAAAATATCTGCATTTACGGTCGTCATTCATTACGTCAGTATATGCAGCACCAAAGAACGTCATATGTAGTCAAAAAAGAGTATACTGTTCTTTGATTCGACTGTCAATATTCACATCTTGCGAATCATCAAATTATTTATTCGTTCAGTATAGTCTGTCTGCTCGCACCGCCTCGGCATCAGTTTCAGCGCAGAATCCATAAAACCGTGCAGGGCATTCGGTTCAGTGCCACAGGCTGGCTTTACAACGTCCCCGTCATTTATGATACAGATT
>JAFUHD010000158.1 GCA_017469025.1 Clostridia bacterium | reverse complement strand
TTATGATACAGATTGTTGTGTTCGTAAACAGGATCCGATGTCAGATTCATTTCAAGCCGCATAAATACATGCTCATCCACCGAGGACAGGAGCACCGAAGTGTGCACCTCGCATCCGCTCAGCTGGGTAAGGCACTGCATGGCTTTACGGGCATTTTCATCAGTTGCAGCACTCATGGAAAGTGCAATGAGCATCTCATCCGTATGCAGGCGCGGATTTTTGCTGTGCAGATATTCCGTTTTGAGCGACTGCAGTGAGCGGATAACATTGCCGTCAATCAGGTCAACTGTTCCCGGGATATCCGCCAGGCGCTTTAGCGCGTTAAGAAGCGCAGCTGATGCAGGTCCGAAGAGGTCCTTCGTCTTGCCAGTCACAATCTCGCCGCTGGGCAGTTCAATCGCCGCAGCCGGTTTGCCCGTATAATCTGCCATACGGCGCGCTTCGGGCACAACCGGACGGTATTCCGGCTCAATCCCCAGCTGCTGCATCAGAAGGGAAATCTTGCTGATCTCCTGCTCCTCTGCCAGTCCCTGACGAACCAGGCAGGATGCCTTGAAATAGCGGCGGATGATCTCCTGCTTGGACGCCTCACAGCATACTGCATCGTCAGAAATAGCAAATCCGACCATATTGACACCCATGTCTGTCGGACTCTTATATGGACTCTCACCGTATATTTTCTGGAAAACCGCCTGCAGAACCGGAAAAACTTCGATATCACGGTTATAGTTAACCGCCTTTGTATTGTAAGCCTCCAGATGGAACGGGTCGATCATGTTGACATCGTTCAGGTCAGCAGTAGCAGCTTCATAGGCAAGATTGACAGGATGCTTAAGCGGGATGTTCCAGATCGGGAATGTCTCAAATTTGGCATATCCGGCTTTGATGCCCCGTTTGTTCTCATGGTACAGCTGAGACAGACAGGTAGCCATCTTTCCGCTGCCTGGACCAGGTGCTGTAACAACAACCAGTTCACGGCTGGTACGAATGTACTCATTCCGGCCGTACCCTTCATCGCTGACAACGGTTCTGATATCAGATGGATAGTTGTGGATTGGATAATGTCTGTACACCTGAAGTCCCATGTTCTTCATGCGTTTTTCGAACTGCTGGGCGCTGGGCTGTTCGGCAAACTGGGTCAGTACGATGCTTCCAACGTAAAGCCCGAACTCCCTGAATACATCCACCAGACGGATGACATCCGTTTCATACGTGATTCCCAGGTCACCGCGCCGCTTCTGCTTCTCAATATCACCGGCATTGATAGCGATGATAATCTCCGCCTGATCGCGCATTTCCATCAGCATCCGCAGTTTGATATCAGGCAGAAACCCTGGCAGGACACGTGCTGCATGATAATCATCAAACAGCTTTCCGCCGAATTCCAGATAAAGTTTTCCCCCGAAGTGCGTAATCCGTTCACGAATCCGCTCTGACTGAAGCTGAATGTACTTTTGAGAATCAAACCCAATCCCTTTCATCCTGTCCTCCTCTGATCCTTTCATGTTTATCTGATTATTTCCTGAGGTACGCCGCCATAGACCCGGATTTCCGGCGCACAGCCGTCAAAGGCAAGTGCCTCCACTTTCGTAATCGCCGGCATCCGCACAAAACTGAGCTGACGGCAGCCAAAGAAAGCCAGCCGCCCAATTGAACCCGTGCCGCTGGGGAAAACTACCTGTCGAAGCTGATCACAGCCTGAGAAGGCGCTCTCCTCAATACGCTCCGGTCCATAATCGAATGAAAGCAGTGTCAGATTTCTGCAGCCCATAAATGCGTTGCTGCCAATCAAACGCATTCTTCGTCCTATCACCACCTGCTCAAGCGCATTGTTTCCGAAAAAAGCATTGGCCTGAATGGCCACAATGCTCCTGCCGCAAAGCTCATCCGGTATTTCAAGTCTGCGTTCTGCAGGATTACGCATTCCCAGGACCGTCAGCGTTCCATCCTCATTTTCCTTCAAAACAAGCTTATCATCCGATTTCCAGTTTTCAGAATCAAAACCCAGACCATTCAATTTGGCATACTGCTCTGCCTTGGAGCCTGCTGCACCGTACAGTGTCAGTTGCCGGCTGCAGCCAAAGAACACACCGCCGCCAAAGCTGACAACGCTGGAAGGTATATCAACACGGCGAAGCCGAGCACACTTCTGAAAGCAGGAAGGCCCAAGCGCACTTACACCAGGTCCGATTCTTACCTGTGTCAGATCTGTACATCTGGCAAATGCAAGCGTTCCCACTTTTGAAACACTGCCCGGAATCGTCAGATAATGAAGGCGTGTACATCCTGCAAAGGCCATTTCTCCAACAGTCTGCAGTGTTCCAGGCAGAATGACACGCATCAGGTTCTGACAGTTTTCAAATGCCCTCGGTGCAATATGGGTCACCGTCCGCCCGCCGGCTTCAAATTCAAGATTGAGATCATCGATATTCTTGTCACGGCAGCCAGTTACTGCAACCGTTCCATCTGTCAGTACTTCAAACAGGACCGGCCCGACACGGACAGGCGCAGGAGGAATCACCGGCATAACCGGAACAGCCGGCTGCTGCCTTACTGGCTTGACGGGGATATCCTGCTCAACAGATATGGAAAAACCATCCTGCACCAGATTTGTCCGGTTTGGATTCCGTCTGAGTCCAGCCATCACTCATCCTCCTCTTCGCCGAAATTGCTTATAAACAGTTCCTTAATCCGTTCACCGGCTGCGTACACCTGATTACGCCGTATTCCTGCATCCCTAAGTTTCTGCATGGCGGTTTTAAGATCCTCTCCCTCAAGCATCCTGCGCAGCAGCAGCATTTCCGGTTCAGCATCACCATCTGCTGACATTGTCTGCTCAAATGACTCCATCTTAACATCATGCATATCGAGAACCAGACAGTATTCGCCCTTTTCCGCCTTTTCATTCGCTCGGAGCAGTTCAAGTACCTCCTCAGCTTTCCCGCGGATCGTCTTTTCATAAAACTTCGTCAGGTCACAGCTGGCACTGATTCGGCATTCCGGCAATATCTCGGCAATCGTTTCCACTAGTTCAATAACCCGGTGCGGCGATTCATGCACTACTGCAACCGGGACGCTTCCTGACGCGATGCGCTTCAGTTCCTGCACCAGTTCACTTTTCTTTCTTGGAAGAAAACCATAGAATCCGAATGATCTTGTATCAAAACCGGAGACCGAAAGCGCAGAGACCATGGCATTGGCGCCAGGTACTGCATAGACAGGGATACCGGCACGGACTGCCTCATCCACCAGAAAGCTGCCCGGATCCGAAATTGCCGGAGTCCCTGCATCCGTTACAAGTGCTGCATCAATATTCTCAGAGAGCATCCGCTCCACAATGGATTCTGCTTTATCCGCCTCATTATGGCGATGATTGGAGATACACGGCGTATGGATGTTGAAGTGGTTGAGCAATGCGCGTGTAACTCGCGTATCCTCAGCTGCAATCAGTCCCACATGTTCAAGAATCTCCCGGGCACGGGGTGATAAATCACCAAGATTCCCGATCGGCGTTGCTACAACATATAATGCAGGCACAGCTATCTCCTTCCCCCGGGAATCTCAAGATTCCACACTGTATCCAGGCGTTCACAGCCTCTCAGCATTGCGCTGTGAGACCTTGAATTCCGTTCGATTTCTTCGTGAGATGGTTTCTGGTGCTCAAGCACGGATACCTGAGGCGTCCGCCCACAGACACACACCGGAAAGCCCGGCGGGCACTGGCATGGATTGGCCATTTCCCGGAACGTCTGTTTGACAATCCTGTCCTCCAGAGAATGAAACGTCAGCACTACAATCCTGCCTCCCGGCTTCAAAAAACGTGCCATTTCCATAAGGACCGTTCTGAGGGGATCCAGTTCGTCATTGACAGCAATGCGCAGTGCCTGAAAAGTCCGGCGTGCACTGTGACCATTGTCACGGTTTCTCACCGCACGCGGAATGGCTGCATCCACACAGGCTACCAGATCACCCGTTGTTTTGAGCGGTGCTTTTGCGCGATGTTCTGCAATAATAGCTGCAATTCGCGCTGCCCACTTTTCCTCGCCATAATCTCTCAGAATCCTGGTCAGCTCCTGAACGGACCATGTATTGACAATGGTCTCCGCACTGAGCGGGGCACTTTGATCCATCCGCATGTCAAGCGGTGCGTCTACATGATAAGAGAACCCGCGCTCCGCCGTATCAAGCTGATATGAACTGACGCCCAGGTCCATCAGAAAACCGTCTGCCTGCGTAATCCCCTCTGCTTCAAGCAGTGAAACCGCATCATGAAAATTCCCATGGATAGCTGTAAAATTGGCTCCATCTCCAAGTCTTTCTCTGGCAGCCTCAAGTGCATCCATATCCCGGTCAATTCCATAAAGGTGACCAGTCCCATTGAGCCGCTTCAGAATCTCCGCACTGTGTCCGCCCCCACCCAGGGTTCCATCCACATATACTCCGCCCGGTCTGACGTTCAGCAGACTCACGGTTTCCTCAAGCATCACACTCACATGTTCAAAAGGCACTGGTAATCCTCCCTTTGGGCAGCAGCTTTCCTTCCCGGCATCTTAACGATTGCTTCGCCCATTATTACGACAGTCCGGCGCAGTGCGCCGGGCCAGATATCCGGGCAGCCTCTTTCCCCTTCCGGCACCGTAACGATTGCCTCCGCCCGTTGTTCTGACAGTCCGGCGCAGTGCGCCGGGCCAGATCATACCTGTACACGGTTTTCAGTATATAACTGATAACCGCTGCACATATTTTCTGTATCAGCATCCCGGCAGAAACCTGTTTCTATACTGCCGTTTCTGCAGGCTTCCAAACATAAACCCATGTTATTATAAGCGATTATAAACCTGCTCCTCAATGCTTTTTATGGTTTTCGGACAGTTTTCACAAGGAAAATCCCCGCAGGACATCCTGCGGGGTACATTATGTCCGGTATTCAAACCTGTTCTGCCAAACAGAACTGCTGTTTACACAGTAACTGCAGCTATTACATAGATGCCTTCAGTTCCTCGATACGGCTGTCCAGCTTCGACAGCTTGTCACGGTTCACCTGAAGTTTTTCCTTCTCGGACTCCACCAGTTTGGCTGGCGCCTTGGCGGTAAATCCGGGATTATTCAGTTTGCCTTCACTGCGGGCAATTTCACCTGCAACATTGTCGCGTTCCTTCTGAAGACGGGCGATTTCCTTTTCAAAATCCACCAGATCTCCCAATGGAATAAAGACCTCTGCCGCCTCAGACACACACGATACCGTCTTCTCCGTAATCGCATCGTCTGCTTTCAGAATGCGGACTTCGCTTGCCCATGCCAGGCGCGTAAACAGTTCACTGGCATTGCCGAGCGCCTCTTCCCAGCCGCTCTTCGGACGGATCAGAAGATGTGCACGCTTTCCAACGGCCACATTCATCTCAGCACGCAGATTACGTACACCCTTGATGACCTCCATGATGCCTTCCATCGCCTTGGCAGCCTCGGGGAACAGATACTTTTCGTCTGCCTCAGGCCAGCTCTGCAGCATAATGGTTCCCTCTGTACCCGGGATGTAGCGGTAAACCGCATCGGTAATAAACGGCATAAAGGGATGCAGCATCTTGAGGATGGAAATCAGGGAATGACGGAGCACTGCAAGTGCCGCGGGGCGTTTTTCCGGATCATTCAGTTCCACCTTGGAGAGCTCAATGTACCAGTCGCAGAACTCAGACCATGCAAAATCATACAGCTTCTGTGCGGCAAGTCCAAGATCGTACCCTTCGAAATGACCTGTGATTTCGCGTTCGGTTTCCGTGAGACGTGTGAGAATCCACTGATCAGCCAGCGTGAATGTCTTGCCCTCCAGTGTCTCTGCCTCGCCATTCATATTGGAAAGCACAAAGCGGCTTGCGTTCCAGATCTTGTTAGCAAAGTTTCTGGCGCTTTCCACCTTGTCATCCGAGAAACGCATGTCATTTCCCGGGCTGACGCCGTTCACCAGAGAGAAGCGCAGCGCATCTGCACCGTACTTGTCAATGATCTCGAGCGGATCAACTCCGTTGCCAAGAGACTTGCTCATTTTGCGTCCCTGCGCATCCCTGACCAGGCCATGCATCAGCACCGTATGGAACGGCGTCTTCCCCATCTGCTCACAGCCGGAGAAGATCATACGCGCAATCCAGAAGAAAATAATGTCATATCCCGTCACCAGCACGCTGGTCGGATAGAAATACTCAAGATCTTCCGTCTTCTTTGGCCAGCCGAGCGTGGAGAACGGCCACAATGCGGATGAGAACCAGGTATCCAGCACATCCTCATCCTGCGTCAGATGCACACTGCCGCACTTCGGACAGACCTTCGGTGTCTCACGCGCCACGATGGTTTCACCGCAGTCATCGCAGTACCATGCCGGAATCCTGTGGCCCCACCAGAGCTGACGGGAAATACACCAGTCACGGATATTCTCCATCCATGTGAGATAGTTACGCGTAAAGCGCTCTGGTACAAACTTTGTTTCGCCGTTCTTGACGCACTCAATCGCCGGTTCAGCCAGAGGCGCCATGCGCACAAACCACTGCTTGGAAACCATCGGCTCAATGGTTGTATGGCAGCGATAGCACGTGCCGACCTCATGCCGCAGATCTTCAACCTCTTTAAGGAAGCCGCCTGCTTTAAGGTCTTCCAGAATTGCCTTGCGGGCTTCAATCGTTGTCATGCCGGCATACTTGCCGCAGTCATAGACGGACGGCTCATTAACAGCCGCGCGTCCGCTTTCAAGCAGCTTCCGCGCTTCCTCTGCCTCAGCGGCACCGGTCATATGTCCATCATACGTAAAGACACGGACAATCTCAAGATTGTGGCGCTGTCCGACTTCAAAGTCATTCGGGTCGTGCGCCGGCGTGATCTTCACAACGCCGGTTCCTTTGGTCATATCGGCGTGTTCATCCAGCACAATCGGAATCTCGCGGCCTACCAGCGGCAGAATCACATGGCAGCCATGCAGATGGGCATACCGCTCGTCATCGCCATTAATGGCCACGGCTGTATCACCAAGCATGGTTTCAGGACGCGTCGTTGCCAGTTCCAGCATCTCGCCAGTCTCCTTGACCGGATACAGAAGATGCCAGAAATGTCCATTTTGCTCTTCATACTCCACCTCGGCATCCGAAATGGAAGTCTTGCAGCAGGGACACCAGTTAATCATACGGTTGCCGCGGTAAATGAGATCCTTCTCATACAGCCGGTTGAATACCTCAATAACCGCCTCAGAACAGCCCTCATCCATGGTAAACCGTTCACGACTCCAGTCACAGCTGTTGCCCATGCGCCGTGTCTGACGCACAATGCGTCCGCCATACTCATTGCGCCATGCCCAGGCACGGTCAAGGAAAGCCTCACGGCCGATATCCTTTTTGGTCAGCCCTTCCTTGGCCATCGCTTCAACGATCTTGACTTCGGTAGCGATGCTTGCATGGTCCGTGCCCGGCAGCCACAGAGTCGGATCTCCCTTCAGCCTGTGATAACGCGTCAGGCTGTACTGCAGCACGCCGTCCATCGCATGTCCCATGTGCAGCTGGCCGGTAATGTTTGGCGGCGGCATCACAATGGTAAACGGCTTCTTTCCCGGAACGCGGTGCGCCTTAAAGGCACCGGAGCTTTCCCACTCTTCATAGAGCGCTGTCTCTATCGCCTGAGGGTTGTACACTTTTTCCATCTCAGGCATTTTCTTCTCTTCCATTGGTCCTATACCCTTTCTTTATATGTTCAGTTTTTCCGTTTCATCAATCAGGCAGATGTCCCGGCCTTACAGACAGATTGTCAGAACCGCCCCCACAGCACACAGCAGCACACCCAGCATCTTTGCCTTTGGCACTGACAATGCATCTTTCACAAAACGGTCAGCAAAGAACGTAAGGCAGGCACCTGCCACCAGAACAGCAATGCCTGGAATCATCACGGGTTTCAGATTCACATGCACCTGTATCGCCCCCTTTAAAAACAGAGTTTTGCATTCAGCATCGTATCAATATACTGTGCTGTGCCACAATCCATATACAGCAGCTTCCTGTGGCGCCGTTTTCTGTTATGGTCCGGAATCATGTCAAATGCCAATGCACCGGTTTCACATCGATGATGACAAAAAAACAGATGTACGTCCAAAGGACGCACATCTGCGTGGTACCACCTTCATTCGCATGCACAGCATGCCTCAAAGCGCTTTACGGGGCGCACCCCTGCGGACTACTCTGTTCACCCGCGCTCTCCCAGACGACTTCTGCCAGGTTCCGCCGGACGCCTTACACCCATGGGCATCCTCTCTTCAGACCGAATGACCGGCATACTCCTTCTGTTCCCAGAGCAACTGCGCCTATTATAGCCACTGACCTCAGCCTTGTCAATTGATGAAATACACTTTTGAATGCGCTTTCAGAAAATCTGTTTGGTGACGGACAAGGCCGGTTTCAAGGCTTTATCGTGAACTTAAACCATTTACAGGATAAAACGCTTCATATCTCTGGATGCGATATCGCTGCCAAGATGCTCTCTGACATAATCGCCGTTAATCAGGACATTGACATCCGGCATATCGCCTGCTGCATTGAATGAAATATCCTCAAGCACCTTCTCGAACAGGGTGTGAAGACGTCTTGCACCAATGTCCTCTTTGCTCTCATTCTCATTCTGCGCTATTTCTGCCAGAGCATCCAGCGCAGAGTCATCGAAGGACAGATGGACATGATCCACAGAGAGAAGTGCCTCATACTGGCGGGTCAGGGCATTGTCCGTCTGGGAAA
Source organism: Clostridia bacterium (assembly GCA_017469025.1). Classification (GTDB taxonomy): domain Bacteria; phylum Bacillota; class Clostridia; order Christensenellales; family Aristaeellaceae; genus Ventricola. The sequence goes on along the minus strand of JAFUHD010000158.1, from coordinate 263 downwards.
GAATGGCTTTGAAGTCATCCTTTGTCAGCGGATTCAGCGTCACACGTACCGGGAAACGGCCCTGCAGTTCCGGTATCAGGTCAGATACCTTGGCGACATGGAATGCGCCGGCTGCAATAAAGAGCATGAAATCCGTCTTGACAACACCATACTTGGTCGTAACCGTGCTGCCTTCGACGATCGGCAGAATATCCCGCTGAACACCCTCCCGGCTGACATCCGGACCATTATTGGAGCGTCCTGCCACTTTGTCGATTTCATCG
>JAFUHD010000157.1 GCA_017469025.1 Clostridia bacterium | reverse complement strand
GACAATAGCGTCGCCGCTATCGACCCATGAGGCATTACGAGTGGTGCGGCTGCACACCTTACTCGGTGGGGATTCCACCCACTAAACTACGCGTACCGCGTGGCGCACCAGAAACCATTCTATCACAATAGTAAAGCCCCCGTCTGATTCCCCGCCGAATAGAAGAAGCATCGACTTGGATTTCCACATTTATTATTAGCTCAATGATTTCTCCGCTCTTGGGTACCCTAGCCTTAAACCGTATATCGAAACGCACAGTGTTTTCTTTAATACTGCTCGACTCAGAGTTCATGGTTGGAACATATTGATTTTTCGCTGGTGCATCAGGCATATCCATATGAACCGCTTTCTGTGAAATCTCTGGAGCACCCGCAAAACAGTTAGTCATGAGGAATTGTCACGAAATAATTTGAGCATCTTGACATGACGATATACTAGTAGTATCATGATGTTACACTATTAATGACGGAGGTGCCCCATGATAAATTCTATCCAGCAAGATGCAATCGATCGCATGACTTTTAACATCTCCAAGGCTGTTCTGCCGTATTCTACCGAAAAAGATCGCAGGATTATCGCTGCAGCACTTGCTGATGGATTAGGGTATGGTGGTGTTTCTTATGTATCAGGAAAGACAGATATGTCACGAAATACCATTAGCAAAGCGATTCCTGAAATGCTGGACAGGATTAAGAATAGAGTAGATTCCGAGCCCATCAATGAAGCATCCGGCCATAATCCTACAAGCGAAGAAACGCAAGAAGGTGAAATGGAGTCCACCACTCCTAGAACGCTTACATTAGAGGAGCTTATCGAGCAATTCTATGGAAGGAGAACACAAATAAAAGATGAGGAACGCCAGAGAAAAAAAGGCGGTGGCCGCAAACGGGCAATTGAGCACAACCCGACATTAATCGAGACCGTTGAGAAGATCGTAGAGAATTCTACCTATGGAAATCCGGAAACACTCATAACATATACCAATTTGAGTTTACGAGATATTTCCGATATTCTCGAAAAGGATTACAAGATAAAAGCCAGTCGGAATGTCGTATCTGATATTCTTGAAATTCTTGGCTATTCCAAACAACAAAACCGAAAGCTTGAACAAGTTGGGAATGACCATATAGATCGAGATGATCAATTCAAACACATAAATGCCACGGCAGAAGCCTATTTAAAAGCTGGGGAGCCGGTCATATCTATCGACTGTAAGAAAAAAGAGCATCTTGGTAACATGAAGAATAATAGTCAGGAATATCGGAAGAAGAAAGATGGTCGCCATGTACGTGATCATGACTATGTCGTGCCAGAGCTTGGTAGTGTAGCCCCTTATGGTGTCTATACGCTCAATAATAACACTGGGTTTGTGAATCTCGGAGTGAGCCATGATACTCCGGAATTCAGTGTCGCCAGCATTCGGGCATGGTGGTTTACAACGGGAAAGCAAACTTTTCCCAACGCGACCAAACTATATATTTGTAGTGATGGAGGCGGCAGTAATAGTTCGCGTTCCCATCTTTATAAAGTGAGTTTAGCGAAACTTGCAAAAGAAATTGGACTCGAAATCGAAATATCACATTTCCCACCGGGAACTTCAAAATGGAACAAGATTGAGCACAGGCTTTTCTCTTATATCTCAAGAAATTGGGCCGGAAAACCGCTTGTTGATGTTCAGACAGTGGTAAAATTAATCGGATCTACAACCACCAAGAAAGGGTTGAAGGTGACGTGTATCACTGATACAACACACTATGAAACAGGAGTCAAAGTATCAGATGAAGAATATGAAAATATTGATATTGAGTGGATTAACGTAGGAACATCGAACAAATGGAACTATCGAATTCGAGGGCTAAAAAACGGCAAAGGTTGATCAAGTTATTTCGTGACAATTCCTTACCGAGATTGAAAGAAAACGCTTAAGAGCCTTGCGGATAGCAAGGCTCTTTTCCTTTTTCAAATAAGGATGGCATGAGAGAAATACTTTGATTATACGTCAACAGGTAGGGCTATTGATGTTATATTTCCAGGATATTACGTAGGAGAGCAGAAATATTCAAATAATGTTCAAATATTTATGGACATTTATAAGAACCATGAATAGAAAACGTAAACGTATCAATATGATATTCAAATATGTTTTGATTGACATTGAAATACAATTAAAACGAAAGATATTGAAAAATACTTTTCAGATCTTCCATTAGCTGATACGAGAGAAAAAACAAAATCAATTCCCATCTTAGAACCTTTATACCGCTTAGAGGGAGTGCCCGTATTTTCCTTCCAGGAGGCGCAAGAAACGCGAGTAAGGCACAACCTTGGGAAATATGGTGGGCAAATGTAGCCTTTGAAGAAAGTGATAGAACCAAACAGTGTCCTGTTTTGGTATTGGAAGATAATATAGTATGTGTGATTGCCTTGCAGATTACAAGCCACGACCAGCGAAACATGTATGGAGAGTATGATGTTACAAAATGGCAGTCAGCAGGTTTGACAAAACCGTCTACGATCAGAATAACAAGAAAACTTAGATTGGAAGAAAGAGATTTGATCAGTAAGATGGGAGATTTACAGCCGTTTGATATTGTTATGTTGAAACAATATCTGTAATTTTATAAGCACATACAACAATCTAATAATATAAAAGGATACTCAATTACGAGTATCCTTTTATTCAAACTTGATGATGTTCTTGTTCAATGTCCCGCAACGGCTTTAGGTAATACCTATGTTTTCTCGAACAAAACAGTGTACCGGTGCTCAATCAGCCTCCACGCTGGAGATAGCCGTACGATGTTTATTCATTTTTAAATTTGTGGTTGCTCGTAGCATAGAACATGAACAATGCACCCGCAACAGAAACACATACGCCAAGAATCATAACCGTACGAAGAGGAAAATGCTCTATCATACATCCACCAATCATATTGGCGCTGATACCGGAAACGCCGGTTACGCCGACTGATAAAAGTGATTGGGCTTTTATAGCATCTCCATGCCCGACTATACGGTTTGCAAAGTAAACCGAAGAGACCATGTACATACCGGAATAGAAAAAATGAATAAAATGAATCGGTACAAACCATCTGACATTTTGAACACCCAGAAAGCTGATGAACTTCACGCAGCCGGCAACAGCAACAACACGCAGCAGCGTCTGCGGTTTAAAACGTTTCAATAGCGTGACGCCAAGCGCAACCGCCGGAATCTCTGCAAAAGCTGTCAATGACAGCACAGCACCCATATCGGATTCATCACCGCCAAACGCTCTCACAAAATAAATCATGTACGTATTGGCAAGCATTTGCATGAAGAAGATCAGAATAGCACCAATCAAAAATACCACATAACGCGGATAACGAGAAAAGAACTGCAGCATGCTGCTGGTATCCGCTGTGCTTCTTTCCGCAGCCTGCTGGCGTACAGGTTTGGGCATTGAACAGATCAGCAGAGTCAGAAGAGATAATACCCCGCAGTAAACCGGCAGAATGATTTCCGTCCCAAAGCGCTCAGCAACCTGGCCCATCAGAAAACCGGCGATTGCAAAGCCAAACGAACCCACACTTCTTCCAATACCGAAATCGAGTGGAATTCCCTGATCATTGTATTGCAGGCAGAGCGATGTCAGCAGCGGGTTCACCACGTTTGTGAGGCTCATTGCCATGAACATGGAAATAAAAGTAATCATATACCGCTGCGGCAGTGCCGTCATAAGCGCAGCCGCAACCAGTGCTGCAAGAATCAGTGTGAGCAGAATACTCTTGAGCGAAACGTTCGTAAAACGGTCTGCGAGAGAGGCAATGGCCGTTTGCATAAAAATGGTCAGAACTGCACCAATTGTCGTTACAAGTCCAATTTCAGAAGGATTAAACCCTCTGCCCTGCATGACCACGGTTGAAAAAGATATGATGATCAGATAGTCTACCCAATAGCCGAACTGAAGTGCGGCGTACTGTACCGTCAGGCGGCGTCCGTTTTTCTTCATGCGAGAAAAACCTCTTTCTCCACGTAGGGATTCAATTCTTTGTCAGCCGGCTCTGCTGACAATTGCCGCTATGATATTGCTTTGTCGCAGGAAAGTCAATTATCATTGTGCGCAATTTTTAAGATTTTAGCAAGAGAAAGCAATTTGACAATCCGTTCAAATTTTGAGAAGATAATCACGAAAAGCAAGATATAATACGGAGGAAATACCATGCCTATTGGAATCATTGTAAATGTCATTTGTGTTGTTGCAGGCGGATGGCTTGGCAGCCTGATCGGAGACAGACTCTCTGATGCCCTGAAAACACAGATGACGACTATTTTCGGAGTCTGTGCGCTGACCATGGGAATTGTTTCTGTTGTCTTAATGATAAACATGCCCGCCGTGATCTTTTCCATCATTATCGGCTCACTGATCGGCATTCTGATTAACATTGACGGCGGAATTCGCGCCGGAACACAGGCACTCCTGGGAAAACTGCATCTGGGTGATATTATTGATCTGCCGCTCATGGTCACAGCAATGGTACTGTTCTGTGCCAGCGGAACCGGCATCTATGGTTCCCTCACCTCCGGCATGACCGGAGATCACTCCATTCTGCTTGCAAAATCCATCCTGGATTTTTTCACCGCGATGATCTTTGCCTGCCAGTTGAGGAAAGCCGTCATGCTGATCGGCATTCCACAGTTTTGCATCATGATGATTCTGTTCCTTCTGGCCAAAGTGATTCTACCGCTCACCAATGATGCAATGATCGGTGATTTCAAGGCCTGCGGCGGCATCATACTCCTGGCAACCGGGCTCACCATCTGCAGGATCAAGCAGATTCCGGTAGCCAATATGCTGTTGTCCATGGTCCTCGTCATGCCGGTCAGCGCTTTCTGGCAGAATGTCATTATGCCTCTTCTTTAATCAGCAGACTATCAAAAAGCGGAATGCAGATGCATTCCGCTTTTTTTATGCCTTGTAAAAGCCACAACCATTGCGTCCATTACGCTTGATCATGTACAGCGCACGGTCCGCCGCTTTAAACAATTCCCTGCGGTCGTTAACCTGGTCCGAAAAAGCAACACCAACACTCAGTGTAACCCCAGGCGTATCTTTTTCCGGTTCACTGAGAATCTTGGCTGCATCAGCAATCTTATCCCGCAATACATTTACTCTTGACGAAGCTACACCAACCAGGATGATTGCAAATTCATCACCGCCAACGCGGAAAACTTTATCTGATTCACGGAATGTCCGTTTGAGTACCTTTCCAACCCGTGTCAGAACACGGTCTCCGGCCTCATGACCAAACTCATCATTAATCCGCTTAAACAGATCCACGTCAATCAGAATCAGCGCTATTCCCCTCTTCTGGTTTAACTGGCTGTATTCATCATAAGCGCTACGGTTATACAGCCCCGTCAGTGCGTCATGGCTCGCCTCATAGCTCAGTTTGAGTTTAACATTGTCCATCTGTCCGCGGAAATGATTGTATGTACTGGCAAGATACCGGATTTCATCTGCACCCTTAACCTCTGCAAATGTGCCATAACGGATTTCAAAAATCAGGCGGTAGATCGGTTGTACAACAAATGCAAGCATAAAGATCATGCTGGCCAGAAGAATACCAAACATAATCAGCACGAGCTGCCGGCCTGATTTCATTCCCGAAAGAAGCGCCTCCGAATTTTCCAACTGACTGTTTTCAATGACAACCATCATCCGCTGCTTAAAAAGAGCAATCTGGCGTTCCATCTGGATCAGTAGCGAATTGTACGATTCACCAAAAAGCCTTTGCCGTGCTATCCACCGCTGTTCGTCCGGCATGTGCCGTAAATCGCTGCCGCTGAGTTTCACATCTCGAAAGTAAACAAAGCGGTTCTGAGGGTCTACACCATTTGCCTGCATAACAAGTCGAATGGCATAACACTGCTCTTCCATCAGCTGCCTGCGCAGATCTGCAATTGAAATCAGATGCAGTCTTGCCGTTTCATCTTCAACAGTATTTTCAAGCAGCGTCGGATTAGCCCGTTTCATCTCAGACGTTTCCAACTCATTTGAATAAAGCACAGCCTCTTCAACATTCTCTGTTACAATATAAGTTCTGGCAAGCTCATTCAGCTCATTCAGTTCCCTTTTCATATCAAAGACATTGTTTTCAAGCTGAACAATGGCATCTGTTGTATTTCCTGATTCAGCAATCTTTCCAGCAGTACCGGGCATCAGTGAAAGAAAAACGATAGAACATGCAAATACAATTATGAGCATGACAACAATAACCGTTTGCAAAGATACTGCAAACTTCTGGTTATAATCATTTTCCACGCATAACACCTCCCCCTTGTACTGAAAGACACATGTCAGTATATACCAACCAAATGCTAGAAACAAGCTTTCTTTTCATTATTTTAGCACAAGAAAAAACCAGCAGGCACCCTTTCAGAGGAAACTGCTGGTTAACACATCTTAATCTTTACAGCATTCAGCGATCAGCCGATCCGCATCCGCCTTCATTCTTTCAAAGTCCGCATGACTCATGGGGACTTCAGTTGATCTGGCCACATCCTCGATCTGCGGAATTCTGCGCGCACCGCAAAGAACGTGAATGCACGGTGACAGCATTGAATTCCACTTGATACACAGATTGGTCAGTGTACACTGGTATTTTTCCGTCAGATCAGACCATCCACGGAGCATCTCGTTGACCTTCGGAATATTTTCAGCCCGCCACCAGAATTTGCCTTCCCTAACATTCCCGGATTCAAACGTGCAATCATCCGGTATCTTTCCGGAAAGCAGTCCCTGTTCAATCGGCGAATAGGTTTGCAGAGAAATACCGTGTTCTTCACAGAACGGGAGCAGTTCCACCTCCGGCTTCCGGTCCAATATGCTCAGCTTCTCCTGAATGACAACCAGTTCTCCCGTTGATGCATAATCCCTGAGAACCTGCAGGCTCACATTGGAGGCACCGATCGCCCGGATCTTTCCCTCCTGTTTCATCTTGATCAGTTCGCCCATGGTCTCATCTACCGAAACCAGTCCGTATTCCCGGCACTGCCAGTGTGTATACAGCACATCAATGTAATCAGTGCCCATTGTTTTAAGACTCAGTTCAAGGTCATTTCGGATCGACTTCGGTGTCAGATTCCGGTAAACTTCATGTCCATCCCGCGTGAAATGGTACTCGCCCTCTTTGCTGTGCCACTGAAGTGCGCATTTCGTGGACAGAATAACCCTGTGCCGCGGCATCGACCGCAGCGCCTGGCCGACAACCTCCTCGCTGTGGCCAAACCCGTACACTCTCGCCGTATCCACCCATTCAATGCCAAGATGGGCCGCCCGATGGATGGTATCCACCGAAATCCGGTCATCATTCTCGCCCCACCAGGAACCGCCTCCGATTGCCCAGCATCCAAGGCCTAATCCATTCACGATAATTCCGGAACGGCCAATTTCACGCATTTCCATTTTATTATCCTCAATCTGTAATAAAACAATCTGGTTTTCAGGCAATACCCTGATCCAGCTGCCCGAATTTGTAAGTTCTGAGTTGTAAAGCTTCTGAACAGAATCATTCTGCCTCACAATACTATGCCCGTAGTATAGCAGATCAGACGCCAGAACTGCAATTCTCATCACCCCGCATATGTGCCGATTCCCGAAACCGGCAGAAAGTCTCTCCGGGAAACAACCAGATAACAATCCTGGATTCTTGATTGGCTGTGCTGTCTTGACAGAACGGATAAATTCGATAGAATAATGGCATACTGATCATTCTGCCTGTTTGGCGGAAAATATCCAAAACAGGCCTAAATATGGATTGAGGTGACTATATGGCTTATTCACAGGAACTGGCATCTGCTATCGAAACCTATTTTAATGATAATCAGTACAAATACACCAAGAATGATAATTCAAATGATGAGTGTGTCTATGTTCTTCGTGTCAAACTCCATTGCAAGCTGCAGAACATGCAGGAACTTATCATCGTCCGGGACGATAACTTTTCGGTCTTGGGAACGATTCCCATTATTGCAGATGAAAACCACCGTCTGGCCGCTGCTGAATATCTGACGCGTGTAAACTATAACCTGCGTTCCGGAAATTTTGAACTCAATATGCTTGATGGCGATATCCGTTACAAAACCTTTTCCCTTGTCGGCGACGGACCCATCTCACAGGATCTCATCAAGAACACGATTGTTTTGCCCATTCTGATGATTGAACGCTTTGCAGATGGTCTTCTTTCTGTCCTGTTTGATTTCAGTTCCCCAAAGGAAGCATTCGATGCTGCTATCCTTTCACACAGAGTATTCCATTTCAAAGAGCATGCTGCTGCATGTTCTTTTTATTTTCAAAAAGAAACATACGATTTCATTTTGAAACAGTTATGAAACGCAAGATTGGCATATCAAAGATTTATTTGCATATGCCTTACGAGATTTGGCTCATCACTATTCTATAATATAAGAATCCCTTCAAATTTGAGATGATTTCCAGTAAATTTATGCCAGTTTTATTGAAGTTGGCACGATTTTTGCATTATATTTATCAGTTGGATGGCTGTTTTCACCATTCAGGACTTTTCTAAAGTCCATATTAAAGGATACCATGTATCCAATACTATAAGGAGGTATTCCCTTATGAAAAAGAGAATGTTTGTTCTCGTTCTGTCCCTTCTGGTTATCATCAGCGCCGTGGCATTCGCTGCTGGTCTTCCGAAAAAGATTGAAGTGCAGCTTCCTGCCTCAGCCGGTGGCGGCACCGATGTTGCTGGCCGGCAGCTTGCTGAATACATCAACAAAAACTCCGATCAAACCCTGACCATCAAGAATAATACCGACGGTGGCGGCGTTGTCGCATACGAAACCATCCGTACTGCAAAGAAAGATGGCAGCAAGATCCTGTTCTTCCACAGCACGATGCTCATCAAGCATGCTACTGGCATCTACACTCACAGCCCCGCTGACGAGTTCAAGGTAGCGGCTGTAGGCCTTCCAACCGAAAAGGGCGGCTATGTCCTGGTTGTTCCCAAGGAAAGCGGCGTGACCACTGTTGATGAATTCATCGCACTCGCCAATGAGAAAAATGGTGAACTGCGCGTCGGCGTTGAAACCGGCGGTTCCTCCCACATCATGTGCGGCATCATGAGCCAGCAGCTGGGAATCACCCTCCGCTTTGTTGAGTCCGGCCCGGATACCGAAAAGCTGACCAATCTTGTCGGCGGCTCCATCGACTGCGCTCTAGTCAACGCCAATCAGGCCAAGCAGTATATCGAAGGCGAGAAAGTCAACGCCATCGCCTGCTTCTCCTCTACTTCTGAAGGCGGCCGCAACAGCGTTCTCCCTGACGTTCCTTCTTTCAAAGAGCTCGGTTATGACTGCGTTTTCGGCACCTATTTCTATGTTCTGCTTCCTACCTCTGCGGATGACGAGACTGCCAAGGCCATTCACGACCTGTATGCAGCAGCCGCTGAGGATCCGGAAACAAGGGACATCCTGACCAAATCCGGCTTCGGTATGGATATTGCTCCGTTTGAAGACGGCCAGACCCTGATTCACCAGCAGCAGGACAGCCTCGTTTCTGTCTGCGAAGCACTGGGTCTCAAGCAGTAATCAAATAATCGTTTCTAACGAGGTGCCTTACCTTGGGGTAAGGCACCACTTTCTATTTTAGCAGAGTTTGTTGTCAGACTATGATACCTGCTATTGATACAATGCCGAAAGCAGAACTGTATCACGAAAAAAGATGGCCAGCACCTTGTGCTGGTTTGTCAAATAATGACAACTGCATTGGTTACAAAACAGAAAGCGTGACTATGTCATTAAAGATGGCCCAGCACCTTGTGCTGGTTTTCCAAATAATGACAACTGCATTGGTTACAAAGCCGAAAGCGTGACTATGTCATTAAAGGAGGATCCCCTGTGAAAGTCAAACGCGATCAGATAACCGGCATTGTGCTGGTAATCATCGGTATTATCATCATTGGCCTGATCAGCCAGTTCAAGAAGCCGATCACTCCGGAATATCCCGGCCCCATGCTGATGCCAGGCATTGCCGGACTCGGTATGATCATCTGCGGACTTGGTATTTTCGTCACCGGATGCCGTCAGAGCACACCGGACAAAGCTGATCTTTCCGTCGCGGGCTTTATCCGTGTCATTATCACCTTTGCCGCACTCTGGCTCTACATTCTGGGTCTCCAGTATCTCGGTTTCCTGATCGTTACCCCATTCCTTGTCTTCGGTCTTACCACCTACTTTGCCAAAGCCAGCAAGGCCGATACAAAGCTCTGGGTGCGGATTGTCTTTGCCCTGGCGGTCACTTTTATCATCTGGTTCATGTATGTCCAGCTCTTTGGAATGGACCTGCCTGTCGGCGAGCTGTTTGAGTAAGAGAGGGGTGTAAGTATGATTTCGTATCTTCCATATATTTTCTCTCAGCTGATTCAGCCCATGAATCTTCTGCTGATGATTGTCGGCACCGCCGTAGGCATTATCTTTGGTGCCATACCTGGCCTCAGCGGCACCATGGCCGTTATGCTTTTTATGCCGCTTACATATTCCATGGAATCCAGCACCGCCATCATTTTCATGCTCGCATTATGGATTGGCGGCTGCTCCGGTGCCTTCATTGGATCGGTACTCCTCGGTATCCCGGGCTCTGCCTCTGCTGTGGCGACCTGCTGGGACGGCCATCCAATGGCCAAAAAAGGACAGGCCAGCAAGGCACTTGCCATCGGCATGACAGCCTCCTTTACCGGTACCTTCTTCAGTGCCATTATCGGCGGTCTGCTGGCTGAAAAAGTTGCAGATTTCGCCTTTGCCATGGGTCCGTGGGAATATACGGCGCTTTGTCTTGTTGCTATGACAATGGTGCTTGCCATCTCCAAAGGCAACATGTTCAAAGGTCTGGCTTCCACCTGTATCGGCATGCTGCTGGCGACCGTCGGCTTTTCCCCGATTGACGCTGAACCGCGTTTCGTCTTTGACAACATGTACCTCTATGGCGGTCTCGGCATGATCGTCGTGCTGACCGGTATCTTTGCCGTAAGTCATATTCTCATCACCTTCGGCAAAGGATTTGACCAGCCTCCGGAGGTCAGCAAGGAAGGCCTCCGCGGTTTCGGACTCACCGCAAAGGATATCACCTCCGAGCTGAGCAACATCATTCGTTCCTTCCTGATCGGTCTCGGCATCGGTTTCCTGCCAGGCATGGGCAGCGGTCTTTCCAATCTGGTTGCCTATTCAAGCGCCAAGAACGCTTCGAAACATCCTGAGGAATATGGACACGGCGCTGCCGGCGGCATCTGGGCGCCTGAGGTTGCAAACAATGCAGCTATCGGCGGCGCCATGATCCCGATGGCTGCCCTCGGTATCCCCGGCGACTCCACCACAGCCCTTCTGATCGGCGCCCTGACCATTCACGGCCTTGAGATGGGCCCGATGGTCTTCAAGAACAGCGGTGATATCGTCTACCTGATGTTCGTCACCGTTGCAGTCGTCGCTGCCATCGTCCTGCTCATGCAGGCTCTGTGCAAGCGCTGGTTCCCGTACATTCTGAAAGTACCGAGCTGGTATATGTACAGTGCACTTCTTGTCATCTGTCTGGCCAGTGCCTATGTCGACAGCGGAAATCTCTACAAGTGCGGAATGATGATGGTCTTTGCCGCAGTCGGCATTCTGATGCATCTTGGCGGATTGCCCGCGTCGCCGCTCATTCTTGCATTCATTCTGACACCGACGCTTGAAAAGAAAATGCTCCAGGGCTTCCAGTCCGTACCAAGCTGGACCACGTTCTTTACACGGCCCGTATCAGGTATTCTGATGGTTATTGCCATTATCTGTATCTTCTCGCCGCTCCTCAAGAGTCTGTTTGCGAGAATCCGCGGCAAAAAGTAATCATATCAGCGGTCCGCCGGAATCATCCGGCGGACCGTAAGGTATCTGATTGAAAGGAAATGGTCCGTCCCCATGGGCAGGTTCGTCAGAAAAGTATCGTTGCTATTCATTCGGTGCGAAAGCAGAACTAAGTCATAAGGAGATTTTTCCCATGAGCATGAAGCAGGATTACGAAACATATACCGCCAAGCGTGCCGAAATGGAAAAAACCCATTTTGGTCCGTTATGGCTCAATCAGGAGAAACGCTACGTTCATCCGTTTAAAATCTTCGGCAATATCTGGTATGTAGGTGATTCCTGGGTCTGTGTCCATCTGATTGACACTGGCAACGGACTGCTGCTGATTGACAGCGGCAACTGCGGTGCAACAGACATGCTGGTCCAGGTCATCTGGGAAGCCGGCTTCAACCCCGCAGACGTCAAATGGATTATCCACTCCCATGGTCATCTCGATCACATCGGCGGCGCCGTCTTTTTCAAGCGAATGTTTGGAACCCAGCTGTACCTCGGCGAGCCGGATGCCATCATGTTCCGCGAGCGTCCATGGATTTCTGCCATTCAGGACGCACATGCAGATGGTGCCTGTCTGTTTACGCCGGATTACGAAATCAAGGAAGGCGATGTGCTGACCTTCGGAAATACCACCATGACGTTTTATATGGTGCCCGGTCATACAGACGGCTGCATTGCTATTTTCTTTGATGCAACAGACGGCGAAAAGACCGTCCGCTGCGGTTACTACGGCGGTTTTGGTTTCAACACGCTTCAGAAGGACTACCTGATTGAGATTGGCGATCCGACCTTCGAAACGCGCAAAACCTACCTGAATTCCCTGAAAAAAGTCCGTGACCAGAAGGTGGAACTGTTCCTCGGAAACCACTGCATTAACAATGATACGCTTGGACGCCGTCAGCAGCAGATTGATCATCCGGACGGCCCGAATCCGTTCCTTGATGATCAGGTATGGGGAAAATACCTGGATCAGAAACGGGATGAACTGCTTGCATTCATGGCTGATCCCAAAAACAACTGATTATCCGTTCTGATCTTCACCTTGAGGAGGCAAACAAGATGAGCGTACCTGTGATTGAACGCATGCAGGTTATCCCGGTAGCCGGTTATGACAGCATGCTGATGACCCTTTCCGGTGCACATGCACCCTGCTTCACCCGCAATCTCGTCATCCTGACAGACAGTGCCGGCCATACCGGCATCGGCGAAATCCACGGCGGCGACTATACCCATGATGGTCTGGTCGCAATGGCACCGCTCGTTGAGGGTACACCGGTCTCCAAATGCCGCGAGGTACTCCAGCGCATTCACAAAATGATCGACCCGCACTCCACGGAAGCAAGCGAAGGCATTCAGACGCTTGATATGGCCAAGCTCAAATACGTTGTAAGGAGTGAATGGGCCATTGAGTGCGCCATGCTGGATCTGCTCGGCCAGTATCTGGACGTTCCGATGTGCCAGCTTCTGGGCGAAGGACAGCAGCGGGATGAGGTTGAAGTTCTCGGATATCTTTTCTACGTATCGGACAAGCGCAAGACACCTGCCTCTGAGATGCAGTACATTGACGAGTCCGACAGCACGGATCCCTGGTTCCGTCTGCGTCGTGAGGAAATACTGACTCCCGCCAGAATCGTTGAGGAAGCTGAGGCTGTTGCTGCAAAATACGGTGTAAAGAACTTCAAGCTGAAGGGCGGCGTTCTGCGCGGCGCCGAGGAAATGGAAGCCGTGCGCGCCATTAAGGCACGGTTCCCGGAAGCACGCGTCAATATCGATCCCAACGGCGCCTGGAGCCTCAGGGAGGCCATTGACCTGTGCAAGGATATGCACGGCATCATTACCTATGTGGAAGACCCATGTGGCCCGGAGGCCGGCTTCAGCGGACGTGAAATCATGCGTGAATTCAAGAACGCAACCCAGTTCCAGGTAGCAACCAACATGATCGCCACCGACTGGCGCCAGTTCTATCACACTGCCTCCCTGAATGCATGTGATATCATCCTGGCAGATCCGCATTTCTGGGGCTTTGACGGTGCCATCCGCATGAGCCAGCTGCTGGAGCCCTGGGGTCTGACCTTCGGCATCCATTCGAACAACCATTTCGACATCACACTGGCTGCTTTTGCACAGGTTGGCGCCGCTGCTGTCGGCCGCGTAGCGCCGCTTGATACACACTGGATCTGGCAGGATGGACAGAATCTGCTTCTGGACACGCCGCAGATCATCGGCGGAAAGCTTCAGGTTCCGAAGAAGCCCGGCCTTGGTGTTACCCTCAACATGAAGCGTGTCGAAGAGGCAAACGCACTTTATCGCAGCCTTCCCAGCCATGACCGCAACGATGCGACAGCCATGCAGTACCTCATCCCCGGATGGACCTATAATCACAAGATGCCCTGTCTTGTCCGCTGATCCAGCTGTATCTGCCCGCACATCCGCTCCCGGATCACTTCAGCCAGACGGTGCTGAAGAGGACCCAGCACTTCGTGCTGGTTTGTCAAATAATGGCATCTGCTATTGATACGATGCCGAAAGCACGACTATGTCGTTAATGGAGGCATACCATGGTTTCAAATCCGCATCTGCTTCACCCGGATCTTCCTGAAAATCCGTACATTGAAGAGAACTGCCCCTGTCCCAGAACATGTCCCAGGCACGGCAACTGCTTTGCGTGTCTGGCCAATCACCGGGATGTTGTCACCAGTACACCTCCGGCATGTCTTCGCACGCTCTATGTGAAAAAAGATCCTGCCGAATCATAAAATTACATAATACGAAGGCCAGAGACCACACTTGGTCCCTGGCCTTTTTTTGTTTATGCGTCTGAATTGTCCCAGAGAAAAACGATCTATGGATCGCCTCTCACTGGTTAACATAACGGCAGTTATTCTGTCCACTCGATCTGTTTAGCCCGTTTTCTCCGGATTTCCGCTTATACCGGCCGCTTCGCTGCCACCCTCACTTTCCCTTCCAGGAAATGATACAGCATGGCAAACGGAATCATGCTGATAACGGTGAGCAGAAAGACCGGCCAGGCGGAGAAACTGACCGGCTCTCCGGCAAGTGCATTGAGGATCACATAATCCTGCATGACATTGTTGTGCACATAATAGATGGCAGTGGACAGACCTCCCAGCCAAAGGATCGGTTTCCACTCCAGAAATTTCGTAACAGGCGGCAGATTCAGTGCAGCAAGAAGCATGCCCGGCGCAGCGATAAATTCAAAATAACGGATATAGCTTCTGGAACCAATGATTCCAAAAATCCTTTTGAATCCAAAGATCAGGCGCGCAAGCAGAACGCCGGCGATCAGCAGGATCCAAACTGTGCTTACTTTCCTCCTGAGCTTCTCGTCTGCCTCCATCTGGAATTCACATAGCAGTACACCAATGAAAAACGGAGCATAGCCACGGCCATCGAAGTTCCACAGGAATGGCCGTTTCGGTGTAAAATCGAGACAGATCAATCCCACCAGAATCATCAGTACGCACAGGCAGAGGTAAACACGCCTGTTCTTTGCCAGCCTGCCAACCGCATAATAAAGCAGATAACACAGGAGCAGAACATCGATGAACCACATGGTGCTGTTAACAGGCAGGCCAGTTTGGGCGTAAGAAGTCACCCAGCCTGTATTGACCATCAGGACAGAAAGAATGAACCGCAGCGGTGTGACCGTCTGGTCGTTGATGGGCAGAAACAGTTCATTGAAAAAGGCCCAGAGATTAACCACCAGCGATGGAATCAGCAGTTTCAGGTAGTGTTTTTTAAAGTACTTCACCGGCGACAGCTTTGCAATGCGTTCCCGATACTGATATGCCGTCAGAAAACCGGCAATCATGAAGAAGAGCTCAACGGCATTCTTGGCATATTCAAAAAAGAAATGGGCACCCGGGCCGAAGGGAAGCGCCGCTATCCCAAGTCCGCGGTCATCGATATTAAGGCAATAGTAATGGTAGCTCACGATGAACAGACTTGCGATTCCCCGCATGCCCGTGACAGCCTTCAAAAACGGTTTTCTATCGTTCATGTCGAATTTTCACTTTCAAAGTATCGTCAGACGTCAGATTGTTTTCAGGCACTAAAAATCATATCATCCATTTGAAAGGAGGTGTAGACAGTTTTATTTTTCCCGAAAGATGCAGCCCTTCCTGGCACTTTTGCAGCCCGTAGTTCAATATTTACAGCGCATCCCCTGCAGCTTTTGTATTGTCTGTTTGGGTCCCGAAATGCCTTTCATCCCATACGGTCTGCGAGGAAAGTGTGGTTTGCACTATCGCTATTTTGTATACCTGGTACATGCTTTTTGAGTCCATATAAAGCGGTCAGACGGGCAGTGTGTCCAGGACCGTCAGCCCCATTCCCTTCAGATGTTCCTGTGCGGCAGTAAAGCGGTCTGTCCACTCGAGCATGTTTGCATGGTGCGCGTCGATCCCCACAATTGCAAGATTCTGATATCCTGCAGCAACTTTCCAGAAATCATCACAGGGATAACCGATTCCATGATAGTTCCCGTTTTCCCTGTAATAATTTCCCTGCAGGTTATATTCGAGCGGCATATTCAGTTCTTTTGCCCGCCTGCATATCGTTTCAGCCATCTGCAGACAGGCTGTATCAAACACAGGATAGTTACTCCAGGCGACCTCCGGGTGGCAAAGATATGCAAACAATCCGCTTTCCATGCCTTCCAGAGTCATGTCCGTATACCGTTTCAGCTCATCCGGCGTCTTGCTGGCCTGAAAGAAATGGCCGTGTTCATGTGCTTCACTGACGTGGTTTCCGAGGATGAGATAATCCAGATGATATTGTTCCCGGATTTCCCCGTACCAGCTCAGATACTGGTGCAGCGGTTCACACTCCAGTCCGAGCAGAATCTCTATCTGATCCTGGTATTTTTCCTGCAGGCTGCGGATGCTGCTGACATACTCCGGCAGCTGCCCGAGAGGCATGCGGATTCTGCTGACATAGCCGTCGGTATAGGGAAGCGGTGTATGATCTGAAAAGCCCAGTGTTTTAAATCCCTGCTGAATGGCTGTCTTCACATATGTTTCATCTGAATCGGTTGCATGCAGACAGCGTGTCGTATGCGTGTGGTAATTCCTGATGCCCTTTTTCTCAAATGACATTTGGCAATCCTTTCATAGTCCTGATTGTCAGGAGGAGAGTGCGTCTTTCCAGGCGGTAGGCGTAACCCCTTCATAACGTTTGAACGCACGGATGATGTTCAGCTTTGTCCCATACCCGACCTGCTCGGCAATCTGCTGCAGGTTCAGTTTTGTTGTCTGCATCAGGTCCTTTGCAGCGGCAATTCTGAGACTGTGAATGTAGTCAAGCGCATTCTGTCCGGTCTGTGCCTTGACAATCCGGGTCAGATAAGACGGGGACAGATCAAAATAGCCGGATATGGCACTGATGTTCATGTCCTGATTCCGGAAATTGTCCTGAATGTAGCTCATGATTTTCCTGTCCCGCTGTGCGGTGGCAGTATCCGCAGTGCATGCAGTCTGCTGCTGCATCAGACGGATTACACGGCCTGAAATCTCTTCAAATGCCGGAAAATCATGACAGTTTAAGAGGCTTTCCAGAAGGTCTTCCATTTTTGTATCATGAATCGTTTCGCACGCCTCCCGGACCGCTTCAGAAAAGACAGCGATCATCTGCATAAGAAGCAGTTCCATCCGCTGAACGGAAACATGTTCTTTCCGGCCTGTCATCTGGGACACCCAGTAGGTGAGGTAATTTCCGGCATCGTCAAACTTTCCCGCTTTCAGGAAGCTGGAAAGAATCTGACCGCTTTCGGCAAGGGCATTCTGCCCTATGGAATTCTTCGCGCCAACCGCAGAGCCGTCCGGCATATCATCGATACTCATCACCTGATCATTCATGCCGAGAATGCCCATATAGCGAAGGACGGAGGATACATCCAGATACGTTCTCTGAAGCGTAACCAGATCTTCACTCAGTCTGCTGAAGGCGATATTGGCTGAGATCTGCATGGGCTTTTTCAGATACTCGCAGGCACGGAGCTGTGCCTCTTTCATCTCACCGGGCAGAATGGGTTTATCCTCCTGCTGGATCAGCAGACAGGCAATCAGATTATCGATACCAAAGGGAATGGGTATATATCCATCCGGCGAAACCTCTCTGGCTACCTGCTTGAGCATCTGGTCAATGACCAGGAGCGAGGAATCTTCATCCTGAAGATCATTCTCCTGCAGATGCATATCAATTCTGGTGATGGAATACAGGACAAGATAATAGCAGACATGGCTGCCTGAAAGGCCAAAGGAAATCAGCCGCTGATCCAGGTCTCTCGGAATTCGTCCTCTTGCCAGATCATGCATCAGGTGCTCCTGATACATTTCCCGTGAGGACTGCATAATCCGGTCGGAATGCTCCATTTTCTTCAGCATGTCAGTCAGCTCTGTTTCAATCAGCGCATACTCATTTCTGGAGGCATCCGCCGTCGAGAGATTGGACCGGAGCTTTGAGAGCAGCTGCTGAAGGGGCGTATACTGCTGACGGGCAAAAATGAGCATGAGACCAACGCCCAGCCCAAGACACAGGATATAATACAGTGCCAGCCAGAAAGCCATGTGCGTCCGCGCAAAGAACAGCTGATACGAGGGTGAGATTCCATAGGACCAGGAAATAATCCCTGATGTCAGATACAGCGGACCTACATGCCGGTACAGCAGTGTCTGCACCCAGGAGGAAGCGCTGCCGGCGTCATCGGATGCAGACGTTGAAAAGAGCATTCTGGAAGAATCTTCTGAATCAGTCAGACTGAAAGAGGCAAGCTCACTGGAGCCGTACTGCTCGAGCATGCCCTGAATCCGGTTCCAGTCCACATGAAGAACGGCAACCGCCTGCCCGGCAGAGGCAGGAGAGGGTTTCAGCCGGTGAAATAGAAGCAGCCGTTCCTGCCACGGATGGTCGTCGCTGCCGGTCAGCACATACTTTTTCCGGTCCCCGCTGAGGAGCCAGCCGCGGAATTCTTCAAGCGTCACATTCATCCGTGAGTACAGAATGTTCCGCATGTGGTCTCCATAATAAATCGCATCCCGGCTGAGGACGACGTCCGAATCCGGGAAACAGATATAGATGTCCAGGATCATGGATGACATGGGAATGCTTTTCTGGATGCTGGTCTGGATCCGCCTGAGCACATCCTTGTCTGTATCCTCATAGCTTTTCCCTGCCCGTGCGATGTTCACATCTTCACTTACCAGCAGGGATGCGCTGATGCTGTAAAGATTTTTGAGCCGCTCATCCATGTCATCCCGCAGATAGTTCAGGGATGCCTGGTTGGCCGTGTTCATCTGACGTGAAATTGCGGAACCTGCACCATAGAGAATCAGCGGACTTCCGAGAATCGGAAGCAGGAGGATAATAAGGTAGGAAATGAGCATGGAACGGTAAACCTTGCTGTTTAAGAAAAAGCGCTCATACAGCGTGTGCATCCTGACATCACTCTCCTGACAGTAGGAGCATATCACACCGTCTGCTGAGCGGTCAAACGTGTCAGGGAAACAAATTGTCACACTTGGTAACCAACTCCACCGTTCAGACGCCTTTGGTGCAGATATGATACCCATATAAAGAAAATGATACCTGCTGAAACTGGCGGAATTGATGCCAATTTGGGAAACTGTTTCTTACGGGAAAGAACCGGAATTGTCTAAAATGTGGGTGACCGGTGTGATCATCACATTAAAGCAAATTCGAAAGGAGACAACCCATGAAACATTTTTCCAAACAGCTTTGCCTGATACTGGCGCTTGTATTGCTCACAGGCGCAGCAGCCCTGAGTCTGGCAGATGAACACGGCGAACTCTGGCTGACAGACGAACCCATCACCTTTACATTCTGGTACGCAATCAACCAGCCGAGCTTCTTTGCAGACGGAGTTAATTCCGTAGCTGACACAGAAGTTATGAAATGGCTGGAAGAGCAGACAAACGTTCATATTGAGTTCATTCATCCGACCGTCAGCACAGAAAAGGAATCCTTCAACCTTCTCTTTGCAGATGACCGCCTTCCGGATTTCCTGCTGACCACCAGCACCTATCAGTACGTGGATGGTCCGGACCGGGCTGTCGAGGATGGCTATTATCTCCGCCTCAATGAACTGATGGATGCCTACGCACCGAACTACATGAAGATTCTGAACGAGAATCCGAAAATTGCAAGTGATGCCGCCACCGATGCCGGCCTGCGCTGGGGATTCAACAACATCTACATGTACAATGGACGTGAGGGCAACTTCGGTCCTGCTGTCCGCCAAGACTTCCTTGACCGCATTGGCGCCGAGCTTCCCGTAACCTATGATGACTGGCACAATGTCCTGACAAAGTTCAAGGAGATCGGCATTGAGTATCCGCTGCTCCTCAATTATGCAGGCTCCTGTGACAATGACAGCTGGATGTCCGGCTATGGTGTAAACCGTACCTTCTTCCAGAAGGACGGAGAAGTCAAGTTCGGACCCATGGAAGACGGATACGGCGAGTATGTAAAAATGATGGCCCAGTGGTACAAAGAAGGCCTGATTTATCCGGATTTCGCCCTGCAGGGACCTGCTGCAGAGCCGGATGACGATCTTGTTCTCAATGACCGGATCGGCGCATGGGCAACCTTCGCCTCCTGGGCAGGCACACAGTACTATCCAAGTGCCGGTGCAACCAATCCTGATTTCAATCTTGTCGGTACCTATCATCCTGTCGTAAACGTCGGTGACGAGCTTCATCTGCGCGCCATGGATACCCAGGTCGTCGACCGCTGCATCGCCATCTCCGCCGACTGCAAGTATCCTGAGATTGCCGTAAAATGGCTTGATATCTTCTACAACCTCGACTATGTAAACGTATTCAATTACGGCCTGCGTGAAGGTGAGACATATGTGGTCAACGAAGACGGCACCCTTTCCTGGGGCGATAAGATCAACAACAACCAGGAAGGTATGACGAAGAACCAGGCACGCTGCTACTACACCATGACGAATGCACCGTATGAGGACTATTCCCGCGTTATGGGTTCCTGGACGCCGGAGCAGCTGGAGAGCCAGCGGAAATGGTGCTCCATTCCGGATGACTGGGAGCTTTCCTCCTTCCTGACGCCGACCTCGGATGAGAGCCATGACCTGGCTGTCATTATGGATGACATCGAATCCTTTGTGCTTGAAGAGACCACAAAGATGATCATGGGCACAAGCTCCTATGATTTCGAATCATTCCGTTCCAAGATCCGGGATATGGGCATTGATCGCGCAATTGCCATCAAACAGGCTGCTCTCGACCGTTATAACGCCCGTTAACACGCTCCTGAAGGGCTTCGCGATTTTCGCGGAGCCTTTCGCTGTTGGTTAATTCCTGATTTTACTGACAGAAGGTGGTTCTTAATTGCAGAAAGAAAAACGCGCTTTACAAAAGCATCAGCGGACATACGGCCAGAGAGCAAAGCGCGATCTTCAGAAAAACTGGAGTGTCTACCTGATGCTCCTGCCCGTCCTGCTGTTCTTTATCATTTTCAACTATCTGCCCATGGGCGGCGTTATCATGGCATTTCAGAACTACAGGATCCGTCTTGGACTGCTGCACAGTCAGTGGGTGGGCCTTGATAACTTCCGCCGCTTCTTCTCGAGCATCTATTTTAACCGTCTGCTGACCAATACACTTACCATTGGTTTTAAAGACATCCTGTATTCTTTTCCGATTACCATCATATTTGCACTGCTGCTCAACGAAGTCCGTGTGACAGCCTTCAAGCGTGTCGTCCAGACCGTTACATATCTGCCCTACTTCATCTCTCTTGTTGTTGTCTGCGGCATGGTCATGGACTTTACGGAACAGGGCAGTGCAATCAGCAATTTCATAGGCCTGTTTACCGGTAAACAGGAGTCTCTGCTAGCCAACCCAAAGTACTTCCAGGAAGTCTTTGTCATCTCCGGCATCTGGCAGGGGCTCGGCTATGGCGTCATTGTCTACCTCTCCGCCCTAGGCTCCATTGATGAGAGCCTGTATGAAGCGGCACGCATAGACGGTGCCAACCGCTGGCAGCAGACCTGGCACATTACCCTGCCGGGTCTGGCCTCAACCTGCGTCATCATGCTGATTCTGAAAATCGGAAGCTTTATGAGCATCAATTACCAGAAGATCATCCTGCTTTACAATCCGGCAACATATGAAAAAGCAGACGTAATCACCAGCTATGTTTACCGGGTATCCCTTGGTGAGGGAACGGATTACAGCTACGGTGCCGCAATCGGCCTGTTTAACTCCATCATTAACCTGATCTTTGTCGTCTCAGCCAATGCAGTCAGCCGCCGGTTTGCAGAAACCAGCCTGTGGTAAGGGGGGATGCAGCATGAAACGCACATTTGGCGATATCGTTTTTTCCGTGATCAACACACTGATCCTGCTGCTTGTTTCCCTGGCCTGCCTGCTGCCGATCTGGCACGTCTTCTGCAGCTCTGTCAGCCAGCCGCTGATGCTCAATGCGTACAGGGGCGTTCTGACCTGGCCGCTGGGCACATGGACCTTTGCCGGTTATAACAAGGTCCTGCATACCTCCTACATTCAGCAGGGATACCTGAATACCCTTATCTATATGGTCATTGGTACAGCCATAGGCACTGTTCTGACCATCCTTGCCGCATACGGCCTGTCCAGGCAGAATCTGATGTTCAAAAAACAGATCAACTTTATCATTACATTCACTATGCTCTTTAACGGCGGTCTGGTCCCGACCTATATGGTGATCCGGAACTTCAAAATGCTCGATACAATATGGGCCATCGTCCTTCCTTACTGCGTATCTGTCTTTAACATCATGATCATGCGTTCCTCTTTTGAAAGCATTCCGTCATCCCTGACAGAAGCCGCGGAAATTGACGGTGCCGGCCATCTCCGCATTCTGACCCGGATCGTCTTACCGGTCAGCAAATCCATTCTTGCGGTTATTGTTCTCTTTTATGCGGTTCAGCACTGGAATTCCTGGTTCCATACCGCACTTTATGTAAAGAACAGAAGCATGTTTCCCCTGCAGCTGTGGCTAAGGGAAATCGTGATTGCGGAGACATCCAGCGTAAATGAAGTGGACGCACTTGATACCAGTGCAGCAAACCAGATCCGTACACTGTTCAAGTACTGCGTTATTATGATATCGATCATTCCGATGCTGGTCATCTATCCTTTTGTACAGAAGTACTTTGTAACAGGTGTCATGATCGGTTCTGTCAAGGGATGAAACGGCATTGCATGACCGGATGATGCAACGAAAAATCACTCTCCCGGCAGGATAGACAGGACAGATATGCCGTCTCCATCCCTCCTTGCATGCATACCATGCTGCCATTCCGGATCAGGACAGCACCTTAAAACCAGATTATGCTAGAACAGCAGGACGAATCCGTCCTGCTGTTCTAGCATTTTTGGCATTTGGGCAATTGTACGTCATTAAAGTCTTACAAAACTCCTTTAATGACATAGTCGTGCTTTCGGCACCGCATCGCTTTAGCGATCAGCCGTGTTATTTTTCATCAAATGGCGTTATACGGTGCCCCGTGCATAGCGGCGGCCATATCCATTGAAGGCTGCAGCGCTTTACCCGGCAGGAATTATGCTGCCGGCCTGCCACCCGAGAACAGCCCGCCGCATTCCCTCTATATCGAGCACGCCATATGCAAACCCTTTGCGGATCAGTTCAGGCGGCACATACTCGTCATACTTTTCAAAAACAGGCACTTCTCCCGGATAGACCAGTTCCATGGGATCGATCTCCCGCCGCGCCTCCTCTGCCGTCACCGAGTAGAACAGATCTTCATCTGCCGTCATGGTGAACTGCATATAATACGGGCGCCTTGTATTGAGACCTTTCAGTCCCAGCCGTCCGGCGCAGCGGGTCTTGAGAAAGCGTTCCAGGGCAAGGAAGGCATAGCTGCCCAGCCAGGGAAACAGTGCCCACATTTTCCCGCCGAGATGGATCAGCGGACGGTCTTTGAGCCCTGAGGCATTGAACGAGGCGCGTACGCTGCCCAGTCTGCAGACAGCATGGCGCATCAGGTACGGATACTGTTTGTCCTCATTCAGCACCTGATACATGCGCTGCAGGATTTTCGTATGAATATCCCCTGCCACATCCCCGAAATAGGCCGGAATGTTGCCCTTGACCAGTGTACAGAAAACCTCACGATTCCTGTGGTCAACCTCGTCCACCACCCAGACGCGCCCTGCAATGGCAATCTTGTCGCCGACTGGCGGCGGTTTCACGATGGTGCCAAGCTCCTCAGAACCGCTTCTGACCTTGTACTCTATGTTTTCCTGGAATACGGCATAAAACTTGTAGCTGGAGATAATGCGTTCACCGGTAATGCCGACAATGAGTCCACCGCCCTCTGTCCGGTTGATGTGATCCGTCCTGATGAGATGCCGCAGGAGCTCCCTGTAATCATCCTGGGTAATCCGGTGAAAGCAGGAAAGCGACAGGACCCTTGAAGCCAGCTCCGCCGGCGTCATTTCGCCGCATGCGGCAAGCGTACTCATCGTCTGATGATACAGCAGGCTGTAAGGCATCCGGTCCGTCCGCGGCGGTTCCACGAAACGTTCCTCAATATACAGCTGTACCAGGGCAATGCCCTGAATCAGGTACCATGGAATGGTCTCCGGCAGAAGCGCACGTGACTCCGCATGCTCCTCCCGCATGACAAACCACATCTCAGACGGATTTCCGCGCCGGCCGGTCCTGCCCAGGCGCTGAAGAAATCCGGAAACGGTAAACGGCGCTTCCAGATGAAATGCCCGTTCCAGGCGGCCGATGTCAATGCCCAGTTCAAGCGTAGCGGTGGCACAGACGGACATGAGGGAGTCATCGTCCTTCATCTCCTCCTCCGCACTCTCCCGGTAGGCCGTTGAAAGGTTTCCGTGATGAATGAGAAAACGGTCCGGCTCATTTACCGCCTCGCAGTACTGTCTGAGATTCTGGCAGACGGACTCGCACTCCTCCCGTGAATTGGTAAAGATCAGGCACTTTTTGCCACGCGTATGTTCAAAGACATAGGCAAGACCGGGATCTGCCTGATCCGGTGCCTTATCTGTTGCCGGTTCAAGAATCGGGGTCTCAATCTCCCGGTTATCGTCCTCGTCGGCCTGCGGCGCTGTCTTATAGAAGTGCTCCATGCTGAGGCGCCAGACCTCGCGTGCGCCTTCAAATTTCGGAATGATGGTCCCCCTGCCGCTGCCGGCAGAGAGGAATTTCCCAGCCTCCTCCGGTTTGCCAATGGTGGCCGAAAGGCCGATGCGGCGCGGCTGACACCCTGCAAGCCGGCAGACGCGTTCAATGAGACAGAATGTCTGCAGCCCGCGGTCTGCGCGCAGAAGCGAATGAATTTCATCGATCACGATAAAGCGAAGGTCACCGAACAGGGATGGTATCTCCATGTGCTTCGTCATCATGAGCGCCTCAAGCGACTCCGGAGTAATCTGCAGAATGCCGGAAGGATGCCTGAGGAGCCTGCGTTTCTGCGTCTGGGAAGCGTCCCCGTGCCACTTGGTGACCGCAATGCCTTCTTCTTCGCACAGCTCATTCAGGCGGCCGAACTGGTCGTTAATCAGCGCCTTGAGAGGGGCAATGTAAAGTACACCAACACTGGATGACGGATTTTCCTCCAGCAGTGTCAGAATGGGGAAAAAGGCTGCCTCCGTTTTGCCGGATGCAGTCGATGCTGTCAGGAGTACATTCTGATCCGTCCCGAAAATGGCCTCTCCGGCAGCATTCTGGATGCCGCGCAGCATCTGCCATCCGGACTGGTAAATGTACTCCCGGATAAACGGTGCATACCGTTCAAACACATTCATATCGTAAACTCCGCATAAGCCTCATCTGCCTGGTTTGAGACAGCCTCCGGGGCTGCATAGGTAAAGGAATCCGAATCCATCAGGGATTTCATGCTTATCTCGGGATTCTGGTAGAGCAGATCCAGCAGTTCAATGAAATCCCGGATAATCTCACGCGGCGTAATATGCTGCTCTGCCCCGACCCGGCTGTACTCCGTCTGCATAAATGCCGCCAGGTCCTCCGTCCCCAGCCGGCCCTCATAGCCGTAAAGGTCCATATGCATTCCCTGCAGCTTTTCACACAGGACCAGCATCTCCTCAGGCGTCAGCGGATCCAGCCGGATAACCGGTGCAAGCAGGTCCCTGGCACCGGGCTTTGAAAACTTGCCCTCTGCCAGGCGGGAGCGCAGTGCCTCATAGCTGTAGACGCCCCGCCGCTTGTCTTCAACCGCCTGCGGCGTTGCACCCATGATGATTCCCAGATACTTTGCCTTCCCCTGCAGCGTATCATTGTACATGGTCAGCAGTTTCTCATAGTTGTACTGACGGGAAACGGCATTGGGTATCTTGTAGAGATTGACCAGCTCATCAATCATGATCATCATGCCGGTATAGCCGGCCAGGCGGAAAAACATGGCAAAGAGCTTCAGATACTCATACCAGTCATCATCCGTGATGATGATGTTGACGCCCAGTTCCTCGCGTGCCTCACGTTTAAGCGCATATTCGCCACGGAACCAGCGTACCACTTTCATCTTCATCTCGTCGTCGCCGTCAAGATACGCATGATAATAAACGGACAGCAGCCGCGCGAATTCAAATCCGTGCACCATTTCACTGACCGTAGAAGTGACCTCAAAGATCTTCCTGTCCACAAGCTTCGTGAGCTGCGGGTCACCCGGCATGGCACCGCTCTCCTGCATGGCCTCCGTCTGGACGCTGTTAATCCAGCGGTCAAGAACCAGTGTCAGTGCGCCGCCTTCCGGTTTCGTCTTCGTGGATAAATTGCCAATCAGCTCCCTGTAGGTTGCCAGTCCCTGGCCCTTTGTTCCCTGCAGCCTGCGTTCCGGCGACAAATCCGCATCCGCAACAATAAAACCGCGGTCCATGACATAATTGCGGATCGTCTGAATGAGAAAGCTTTTTCCGGCACCATACCGTCCGACGATAAACCGGAATGAAGCCCCGCCCTCCATAATGATGTCCACATCATGCAGCAACGCTTCAATCTCATTCTTCCGTCCCACTGCAATATACGGCAGGCCGATTCTCGGCACAACGCCGCCTTTCAGTGAATTGAGTACTGTCTGCGCAATGCGCCTGGGCACTTTTCTGCCTTCGTTTCCCATCTTTATCATTTCCGTCCTTAATCAATCCAGTATCTGCATGAGATCCTCACGGTAATCCTCAACGAGGGAAAGAACCGTTCCGTCCCATTCAACTACATTATCCCCGATTCTGTCAAACAGCGCTTCATTGATTTCATCTGCTGCAACAGACGGCATCCTTTGCACAGCCTGCAAAAGGCCTCCGGCATCCCCGCCCTGAAGCAGTATCCGCAAAATTTCCACATCCTGCCCGGTCAGTCCGTCCGGACATCCATCCGTCCCCTCCGGCGCCGGCGGCATCCGGCTCTGTCCCGCAGTTCCCACAGGCACTTTTCCGCCCGGCCTGTCAGGCTGAACCGCAGCCGGTATGCTTTCCATTTCCGCAGATCCATTAATGACGAAGTCCGGACTTTCGGGCCTGTCATCACTGCAATTGTCATTATCTGGCGGACCAGCCCATTCTGCGAGGCCGTCCTTTTCCATTTCCTCATCCGTCAGCAGGCTGTCCCGCGTGACCTCCGCATCCTGCCGGATCCGCTCAAGTCCGTTCAGGTCTATGCTGATCTTCGGTTTTGCCGCCTCCTCGGCAGCTCTGCGTTCATCCTCCAGCACCGCAACCATAATGGGAACCGCCCAGTTGATACCGGACTTTTGCTTCAGATTCCTTCCGGTTCCAAGATATCCCCGAATCTGCCGCTCGGACTCATGGAGGAACAGTGAAAATGCCTCCTTGTCAAAATACAGAACGTCATAGCGGATTTCCTGCCAGCTGCCCTGACTGTACACAAATGACCGGCACGGGTTTAATTCATATGTCCGCTCGGTAAACGGCCCGCGGTCAAGATAGACCCCTCCATACATCATGGTTTTGGGAAACTGCCGTCTGGTACCAAAGAAGCGTTCAAAGAAACCGGGAATCCCGTCAATTCCCCTGCGCCAGAATGCCGCATACAGATGCGTCGCCGTTTCCCGGCTCTTTTCAAGCGACCGTGCCCGGTCCAGGGTCTTCTGGTCAAAGTAACCAAGCGCCTTCACAATCGCCTCATCTGTCTGTTCCCGCGGGTTCCGGAGGACCAGCAGCATTCTGTCCCGGAGCGCCCTGAATGAATCCTCATACGCATGTAACGGTTCTGGCGGCAGTCCGTGTATCACAGCATAATCGGTAATCCAGCGTTTCAGCTCGATGATCGGCTTGCCCCAGGTATTATCGGCATTTTTGCAAAGCTGATAATACCTGCAAAGCAGTTCAAAAACCGCTTCCGGCCGTTCCGCCCCGATGCCGTTAATGAGTTCGTAACCGTACAGGAAATAGAATGACTTCGGCGCATCGGTCAGCTCATCGCGGCGCACCTTTGCACGCCAGCAGAAATAACCGTACAGATCCGAAACGCCCAGCTCATTGTACGAGCGTATCGACCCATTGTCTACCTTTGGTGAAAACTGTACAGGTGCATACTCCGGCTCATAATCCGCCATGAACAGCGCCTGACGGTAGAAAAGCGTTTCGTCCGGCCTGTTTCCAAGCCCCATCCGCCTCATGTCACGGATCCGGCCAAAGTCGATATAATTTCTCCCGTCCTGGGGCAGCGGCGTTCCTGCGTATGAATCCTGCACCTGTTCCGGCATGTCCAGCACCATGGTATACCCACGCTGTTCCCCATAGAACAGGGCACGCTCAAAAAGACGGTAAATGACCTCGGGTTCCGTCCGGTCATCAAACACTACCCCGATCCATTTTTCACCGTTCATCCGGAACGGTTTCGATAAATAGGGCCTGTCCAGCTCCAGAAGGGTCTGCTGTCCGCACTTGAGATCACAGAGTTCCGTATGCTCACCGCGATCCGAATTCCAGGATCTCATCAGCAGTGCAACCCATTTCTGAGTATTCGGATCAACAAGGACAGAATAGCCCGGGAAATCTTTCCACTTGTGCTCTTCAAAGATATGATACTTTTCTCTGGCATATACTGCCAGTTCATGAAGTTCCACTGTTTATCCCCCGATCTCCCGCCCGGGTGTTTTTGACGTTTCTGTATGAACACATGACAGCAGCCGGTCCATCAGCATGCCGCGGTAATCTTCAACCAGCACAAGGTTGTCTCCATCTGCTTCAACAACCATATCCCCGATTTCATCATACAGTGCATCATTTATCTCATCCGCTGCCACTGAGGCCATACGCCGGCCGGCACGGATCAGTTCCGCCACTGATTCACCCCGAAGCAGGGTCATGAGGAGATTCCGATTTTCAGGGCTGAGTCCAAACGAGACTGCCTCATCCGATACCGGTTCCTTCGGCTTTTCCTCCGTCGGACTGTCTGCACTTTCGGAAAGCCCGGTCTCCTGCTCCGCATCCGTCAAAAGCCTTCCCGCAATCTCATCCGCATTTTCACGTATCCTTTCGAGCTTCGCCACATCTATATGGCACAAATCCCGGCGTGTTTCATCTGCATCCGGCTTTGGAGAGTCCCTGAATCCCGCTGCAGTCTGCCCGTCTCCGTAAGGAGCGGCCTTCTGAAGCTTCGGCATGTTTCCCGTTTTGTCTTTCTGAATTACGTTTGAAGTTAAGCGCGGGAATATCTTTAGTACAGCAGAAACGACATGTTCCGTCCGTCTCTCATCGTCATTTCCTGCCAGATGGCCCGCATCTTTTTCCATCTGCCGTTCTGTCTCCAGGACTATCTCATCCAGCAGCTGGCTGCAGACCGGCACATTTATTCTGATACAGCTGGCTGTCCACGACCCGCTCTCGAATCTGTACGACAGGCCTTCATTGACTTCATATTCTCCTTCATAAACAGGTACAGCACCTGCATATACGACACCCGGCAGCATATCCACATCTTTTTGTTCTGTCCGTTCAAAAAGGGCAGAAAGGATATGTCCATCTCCCGTTTTATCCTCTCTGCATATCCTGCGCCAGCATTCGGCAATCAGATGAACGGCCTCCTTCTCTTTCGCCGGATGATTTTTCATGCTCCAGAATCCAACCGTGCAGTTCTCCTCTATTCCCTTAGCGACATTTTCGTCAGAATATGCCTGCGGGGACATCAAAATCAGTGCCTTTTTTTCTGCATTTGGCGCCGCTTCATTGTGATATCTCCGGACAGTTTCTGATTTCAGTCCATGCATGACCGCATAGCCCGACATCCAGATATCTGCCCGGGTGCACAGCGACATGGAGAAACTGCCTGACTGCCGGAAAGCATCCATTTTCATGAATGCATCCTCAGGGGTCGATGCACCAATGCCATTGATCAGCTCGCTCATATAGACCCACTGAAATGCTCCTGGCGCCTTCAGGTAATGCCGATGGCGAATATGTGTACGCCACACAAAATAATCATACAACTCCGTGTCGCTGAAATCGCTGTAAACGATACCGGACGGGTTTGCACACCCGAAAGTCTCCCTGTCTTTCTCGTCCGTCTCAAACTGTTCCATGAACTTTGCCTGACGGTAAAATGTCTCTTTCTGGCTTGTCTGCGCATCCGGCGCTGCCGAGATCATCCTGCGCATCTTTTTAATCAGAAGAAACGCCGTCATCTTTTCACGGTTCATCTCCGGCTCATGCAGGATGGACTCCGGCTGCCCTGGGGATACGTTACGGCGTTCTGCCCCGGCTGCATCACTTTTCTTTGCCGGGTCACGTCCCTGCCCGGCATGATGCATGGTTCTCCTGCCGGATGCCGGTTCGGCATCCGTCCTGATTACAACGACATTCTCAGGCGGTTTAACCGGACGGACAAGCTGGGTTGTGAAGCGCTGTGTCACGGGTTTTGAGGCTGTCGTATGTGCGCCTCTGAGTACTGTCTTGATCAGGGATTCAACCCATAGTGCTCCCTCACGCTGCGGTGCTCTCTTTGGTATGGCAAAATATCTGCACAGCTGCTTTTCAATCTCATCCAGCATTGCCAGATACTCTTTTTTGCGGAAATTCAGACCATCATACCGGATTTCTGTCCATTCACCGTTTTGGCACCTGTATGACCGGCAGGCATTCAGCACATATTCTCTGTCCGGCATCACCTGCCTGCACCATACCGCCCCGGAAAGCAGCACCTTTTCATATGGCGCGGGCGTTCCAAACAGTGCCTCAAAAACCGGCTTTTCATCGATCCTGCTTTCTTTTCTGCATTTACGCCAGACCTCAGCGTACAGATGCTTTGCCCGCTCTGCAGACTTTTCAACGGACCAGATGGTTTCTCTTCTTTCATCAAAATAGCGCAGTGCCCGGTAAACCGCCTCATCCCCGGCATCATCCGGGTGCATCAGGACCTCCAGATTTCTGTCCCGTTCCTTTCGGATCGGGTCAACATACGCCTGAATCCATTCAGCCGGCAAATTATGAATGATGCCATAGTCCACAATCCATCTTTTGATTCTGCTCTGCTGATCAAGACGGATGATTTCGGGTTCAATGCACTGTCTGTCAAACTCAATCAGCCGGTCAAACGCGTCCATTTCTCCATCTGCACCAATGCCGTTCAGCAGTTCATTCACATACAGGCAGGCAAAAACAGCAGGCGCAGGCAGGTATTCATGCCGCCTGATATGGGTGCGCCAGGTAAAATATTCAAGGAGGTCATATACCGTAAGATCCGAATACGTGTCTTTCCCTGTCTGATCCGGTGGAACCGGGCAAAATCCCATGCCTTTATCCGTTTCAAAGTGCTCCATGCTTTTGGCCTGAAGACAGAATCTTTCAGCACTTTCAGAAATCTCCGCCCCGGTTTCCAGCATGCCGGCAATTCTGTCATATTCAGAATCAGCCGTCTTATTTGAATCTCCGGAAATTTTGGATTTCTGGATCTGCCGGTCCTGCACTTTTCCGCTGTCTGCCTCCTGTCGGGCGCGCGTTACCGCCAGATCAAACAGTTTAAAGACAGTATTACGTTCTGTCTTTCCGCTGAATGCAATACCGGTCCATCCCTCACCGGTCATGAAAAACGGCGTGGAAAGCCAGGTTTTGTCCATTTCGCGAAATGCCTGACGACCGCAGTATATGTCGCAGCATTCCTTTGCGCCGGTGCTGTCCTCATCTCTTTGGTACAGTGCAAGCCATGTACCATTCGAAGCATCTGCCAGAGCAGTGACCCCGGGTCCCTCATTAAGCAGATAACATTCTTCAATTCCATACTTCTGAAGTGCATAACTGACCAGATCCGCCAGCTCCATACCTTTGCCTCCCAAAATCTCCCGGGAATAACAATGACCGTCCATCGGACGGCCATTGTTTGATTGGACCAATTTACCTTGTGCAGGCCGCATCCCGCCTCAGTCAGGCACAGAATGTCCTGCCGGATCAGAGACCGCTCAGGATCTCAACAAGGCGGCCGCTTCCTGCCTCATGCAGCGAATTCAGCCAGCTGTTCCAGCCGGCATCATCCAGCGGCACCTCACCGGTCACAAAACGCGCAATGCCGACATCAACCAGAAGTCCGACAGATGCTGAAAGTGACGCTGCTTCCTGCGCAACTGTCTCCGGGAGGAAATAGTTTGAAAGAACCCGTTCACTTACGGCATGTACCTTTTCACTTTCAGCAAACACAAGACGGTCTGCCTCACTGTCCACATTCTCTATGATTCTGTCCGGATACAGTCCCGGAACCGTTGAACCCGTATAGATAATCCGGTTGGAGCGGATATCCTCCATATCGTTGTCATTTTCAAGGATATACTCCCAGTAACCACTGTCCTTGAACCTGTAATCGACCCCCTCCAGCCCGACATATGCGAGCGCGGCGCCGGCATCACCGTACAGCGCGTCCACCCAGCGGAGCGCTGCAGAGGGATCCTTGCACTGGCTGGTTACAGCAAACGTACCTGTCCAGACCTCTCCAAGCAGGTCGCGCCAGCGGATACGTCCATCCGGACCGGGAATCAAAACCGCACGATAATCCAGTACAGCATCCGCATCCACGCTCGTATACGGCGTGACGCTCACAACCAGTCCGCTTGTATTTGCCTTTTTCTGGTCATTTGAGCCGCTTTGGGCATTCGTCAGCTGCTCTGCCGCATGCGAACCGGTAAATGCATCCCGGCGCATGAGCCCCTTGTCGTACCATGTCTTAAGCGTCTCCACGAAAGTCCTGTATGCCGCCTGATCCGGTGCAAATGCCAGCGTACCGTCATCCGTCCGGCAGACATTGTAGTCATCCGCCACAATGCCAAACAGCGGCAGCAGCCACCGCATCTCATAAACGCCAATCAGGTCAACTGCATTTTCATCCTGTTTTCCGTTTCCATTCGGATCGCGGGCGGCAATTGCAGCAAGCGCCTCCGTCAGTTCATCCACAGTTTCCGGGAATGCCACACCCAGCTTTTCCAGCCAGGCTTCATTCAGCCAGGCACAGACCTGACGCTCGTGCAGATTGATCATCGGCAGAGATGCAATTCTGCCATCCTCGAGCGCAATCTGTTCTTTCCACTCCGGATGTTCCGTCAGCAGTGCGGAGAAATTCGGCATATTCGCCTCAATCAGCGGTGCCAGGTCGATAATCGCGCCGCTTTTCAGGAGACTGCGCTCCTGATCACGGGTCAGGCATGCCTTGAAAAGCATATCCGCCTGCTGCTCGCCCTGGAGCATCCTGTTGATAGCGGACAGATACTCCTTTTCCTCACGGATTCCATGTCCCGTGACCTCAACACCTGTCAGTTCAGCCATGCGGCTGAAAAACAGATTGCTTTCCCAGTTCCGGCTGACACTTTCCGTATCATAACCAAGCGCCGTCAGCGGCTCTGCCACGGCTGAGCCCAGACAGAACAGACAACAGACAAGAAGAAGGCCGATAATGCGTCTCATTTTAACTGTCTCCTCAGAATTCCGCCCAGTTACCGGGCAATCTTTTTCAGAAGTTTTCCCGCACCGCCCAGCAGCAGTGCACGCTCAGATTCATTCATTCCCAGAAAATACACGCTGATCCCAAACAGTGCCGCATACGGCAGCGCAAACAGAATCACACCGCCATAACCTGTGATCTGCAGTTTTGAAGCTGCAATGGCACCTATCACTGCAGGCAGAATCATTGACGGACAGATCGAAAGAATACTCTGCCAGAATGTCCGCATATTAAGACCGATGTGCGTATGATAATACCAGTTCATCACAAGCCCGTTGCCGATCAGAAGGGCAATCGCCGTCCCCAGCGCACAGCCGATGCCGCCATAATGAATGCCCAGCGGAATGCTGATCGCCACATTGCCTGCTGCCATGCAGATATAAACAATCGAACGGAACTGATGCATATTTTTTGCGCGCTGAATCTCAATGCCCAGATTCTGGATAAGGGGCACCGTTACCGGCACCATCAGCAGCAGCGCAATCACATATGCATCCTGATATTCAATACCGCCCCACGCGATCATGAACGGGCGTCCGACAAAAATAAATCCGGTAAGCACCAGCATCAGCAGCATGAACTGAATCCGGCCAACCCTAGTAAACAGATCCGTCAGTTTCGGATCCGGATCCTTTTCAGTTGCCACAATCCGGTTGATCTGCGGTGTAAAGACACCTGAGATGGACGTGGAAATCGTCAGGTAGTACCGGTGCAGCTGCGAACCGACACCGTAAATCGCCGTTGCCGCCGTGCCGGATACAATGCCGAGAATGGTCGTATCTACCGTCCAGTTGACCTGATCGATAATCATATTCAGGAAGATAAAGAAAGAGAAGCCTGCCATTTCCCGGAGCAGTCTGAAGTCAAAATGTCCAAACTGCATCCGCATATTGAGCTTCCGTCTGCAGTACAGAAAGCTGCTCAGATCTGTCACCGCACTGAGTACAACCGTTACAATGACCAGTGCTACAGATCCAAACCCCATCAGCAGCAGCGGCAGCATGACGATAGGATTGAGCACCGTACGGATCATGCTGATCACGCGCTGAAAGAAAAACCGCTCTCTTGCCGTAATAAAGGAAGTGAATACACTGCAGGGAAACGAAACAGCGATATTGACAACCAGTACTGCCATGAGAATGCGTGCTGTTTCAATTTCCTTTGGCGTCAGTTTTGCAGCAAAGATCCGGTGCACATTTGCGACCAGCACACCGCCCACCAGCAGGGTCATCGCACCGATTACCAGAAAAATGGTAAAAAACATGCCATTGATTCTGGCAACACCGCGCTCGCCGTCCTGTGCCTCAGCCCTCGTAAAAAAGCGCATGTAGGCACTGCCCAGTCCGAAACTCATCAGGCTGAGATTTGAGATAAAACCGGCTACCAGTGTATACGTTCCATACTCGCTCTGCCCCAGGAGCCGGAGCATGACCGGGGTATATACCAGGGAAATAATCGTTGACAGAACCGTCTGTCCGTATGACAAAAGCACGCCTGCTTTTTTCTGATCCATAATGCCTCGATTCCATCTCCGGCTTTTTATGTGCATCACAGATAAGAGCCGGATTGTTTCCATGATTTTATCACGATTCCACTCAAATAAGCAATCCGTATCGCTGTTCTTGCCTCATTCCATAGAAAAAGCCGAATTGCAAAAGACAGGCACACGAAGAGAATGTGTGCCTGTTGCTTTTCCAATTCAGCTAGAAAATATGAGTCCAGTCAAATCATCCGGCAGGTAGATGTCCGACATATTTTACTGCGTATATCTGCCATACTCCCGTTGCTTTATGCTGCAGTCTTTTTTCTGATTATGTGAACCAGCCTGTAGATGAAAAAGGTAATGTGCTGAACAATCAGGATAAGGATGACCAGTGCAAGTATGTAACGCCACCCGCCATTTCCGCCGGACAGGCGCCACATCAGGCCAAGAACCGGATTTCCATAGGGATCTCTCAGGAACATAAAGTTCTTGTTAAAATGCAGATCCAGGAAATAAACCGGCGCCATAAACGCGGCAACTGTCAGAAGTGATGTCCAGATTCCCGAATATCTGGGGACAATTTCTCCCGATACGCTGCGTGCAAGTACATAGGCTACGATAACCGCATGAAACACAAACTGATGGATGGTATAAAAACTAATGAGCGGATAGGCGGTAACCGTCGGAAACAGCATAGCCATGATCGCAGCCGGAAGGTACGCCAGTGCCAGCGGCTGCCTGAAAAAACGCTCTTCCGGCCACATGGCATCAATCAGGATCAGGTATTCGGCACAGCTGCAAACCTCCAGCGGCAGATATTCGCTTACATTAATACCTGTCAGTGCCATAAGGCCCTGCTTGAATATCTCAAACAGAATCACAAACACCGCCATGGCTTTGCGCATATTATCCCGGCGTACACTGCCTCCATGAACGTAATGATGCACAATCCATGCGATCCCCGCTGCCATTGCTGCAACCCAGATCAGATGCCCGGCAGAGAATGTTGAAAAGCCAGCCTTAATTCCTGCTGCCTCCAGTGCATCCCTGTGTACCCAAAACAAATCGAGATTCATCTGATTCCCTCCATCGGAAGAGGAAGACATCCTTCTCCCATATTTGTTCAGTTTTTTCATGTATTCAAGTAAAG
Source organism: Clostridia bacterium (assembly GCA_017469025.1). Taxonomy (GTDB): domain Bacteria; phylum Bacillota; class Clostridia; order Christensenellales; family Aristaeellaceae; genus Ventricola. Next base: position 9,065 of record JAFUHD010000157.1, on the reverse strand, counting down.
CACATGCCCGGTGTCATACCATTTTGCTTCTTTATCCGGCTGGACAATTGATCTGCTTACAGTATTTGAGGGCATGCGGCACAGTATCTGTTCATCTTTAACCAGCCGGTATTGTCCAAATCATTTTGTCCTGGGAACAGAATGACTTTTCCTTATATAACATAACCTTTCATTTTCTGTCAAGGCATTCATCCCACACCATACAATCTGCAGTATAACAGAACGAAAAAGTGTCAGTATTGGAAAAGACAGTATGGTTCCTCAGAACCTGCTGCAGTCAGATGAATGATTGAGACGATCTCACAGGAAATGATTTCATTCAGCTTCTGACAATCCCGTATTTGTTGAACCTGGGGCATAAAGGTCTTCGAAAAGAATACCGGGAAGATCGGAGATACATTCTGTTCTCCAATCTCCCCGGTATCCATGACAAATGCAAGCTATACTCGATCACGAAGAGATCTGGAATACATTGCTTATCCGGCATAAGGCATCATACACTTGCAAAAGTACCATCGAACGATTAAACAGCGGCAAACGTTGTTCTCCATTCAAACGGTTCCACGAGCACAGTTGTCCTTTCCATATATAAGGCAATCGAATTCATAAGAGAGTTTGCCTTCTTATGTGAATCCTTATTCAGAAGGTAAGAATTAATTATTATCCATGGCTTTATCTTTGTGATCCACTCATCAATACTCTCTGTCATATCGACCACAATTCCAGTTCTTTGGAGGATGGGTTTTATTCCTTTATCGTTTGCGCACCAGTAGAATACGTAATAAAGGTCTTTCCCCTTCTCTGAATGCATGCCGTCAATCATTCGACTATCATTTTCTTTGCAGATTTTGGCAAAAAAATCTTGAAATGCCTCCTTATTTCCTCGAGACACTTCTTTCATTTCCTGAACAGATGCAAGAATTGCATCTTCCAGAGATATTCCATTCTCTGCATGATCCATCTGTTCCAGAACGTTAGCCAAGTTTCTATTACAGGTAGTGACAAATCCCGAGGACTCCCTGTTTAATTGAGAAGCAATTTTGAGAATAAAACCTGCTTCTTCCTTTGACATATACAGACCGATTGCTTCCACACAAGCTATTGTTGAGCTTCGCTTTATTTCTTTGTCCCATATGTAAGACTTGGATACCGTCATATGTTCGTCTTTCAGTGCTCTTCTGACTGTATCGAGACTGGTCCCTGCCGCATCCGCTAATGTCCTTGTACTCCATCCTGCTTCTGGAGGTGTTGAATCCAACATTTTCAATACTTTTTCTCTTGTTTCAGAACCCCGTTTTCCTTTAGGTGCCTTGGTATACAAGCCTTCAATGCCGTTTTCCTCGTACTTTTTACGCCAATCAGATACTGTATTCGGTCGAACCTTCAGTGCTTTGGCAATCGCATCCCCTTTTTCTCCTTCCAGAAACCTCTGAATAGCCTTGGCACGCTGCACGAGATTGGAGTCAGATAGCGGATTCTGAATGATATTCTCCAATTCAATTCTATCGGATGCGCTGCGCTCTTTAAGTGGTTTATACCGAGACATTTGCCCTTCCTCCGCAATTTATCCTTAATAACATCACATATATGCGATATAATTAGATTGATTCTATTGCTTGTTGTGCGTTTTGCCATCTTAATACCATTATCGCGCTAAACATCATATTCCTGCAAGTAATGGAAGTCTGTTACAACTCAGAGGATGCCATTGTGGAAATGTCATTTGCTGAGTTTCAACTTCAGATGTTGCTGCGGAGAAATTCATGAATCAGGAAAATACAAATTTCCAATCTCCGGTTATCTCATCAATCCTTGATTTTCTTCATCTCTTTCTCCCAATTGCATTTGCAAAACGAATCATTGCCGCTATTCTTCTGTTTGCAGGCACTAAACTTACAGATATAGCTTCTCTTTTGGGCATGGGATTGTCTACCGTTTATAATTTCAGAAAAACATTATCCGGAGCTTCTTCAAAAGAGGAGAATTATATGCCTGTTTCAAATGAAGCCAGGTTGTGGCAGAAAAGCGAAATTTTTTTGCTCATAAAGCCTTATACTGTATAGCTTGAGTGGCAAAAGCAGGGTGCGAAGTATGAGTAATTATAGTCTCTACGAGATAACGGCTATGTGATGAAGCCTTTACCTGGTGCTTTTAGCACTGGTATAAATGTGGGTTAGCCTTTATGCCCCAGAATCATTTATTCTTGCTTTCAGATTTTTCCTGCATTATACTGCAGACAATTGAAACCGTTCAGGAGGAAAACAAATGCGCCTGATTTTTGTCCGGCATGGAGAACCAAACTACGAAAAAGACTGTCTGACCGGCCTTGGCCGCCTGCAGGCATCCGCTGCCGGCCGACGGCTGAAAGAGGACAATATCGACTTTCTCTGCTCCTCGCCCATGGGGCGCGCGGTTGAAACCGCACAACTGGCAGCAGAGGCGCTCAAGATGGACAGTATAGACATACTCCCGTTTATGCATGAAATTTACTGGGGCGATAAAAATGGCAAAGAAATGTTTGCTGGCGGGAATCCATGGGATATTGCCAATGAGCTCATGGAACGTGGTGAAGATATATGTACAGCAGACTGGGAAAACCTTCCCATGTTTGATCAGAATATCGTGGGCGGGTATGTCTGGGATGTATCTGTCGGTATAGATGAATGGCTGCGCGAATATGGCTATATCCGGCAGGACGGGTATTATATTTGCAGCAATCCCAGATTTGCTGACAGCACGATTGCATTGTTCTGTCATGGCGGTTCAGGTACCGCCGCGATCTGTCATCTGCTGAATCTGCCATTCTCACAGGGATGTGCACTGCTTCATATGCCGTTCACCGGCATTACCATCCTCCGGTTTGATAACAGACCGGGCATTCTGTCCATGCCCAGCCTCGAACTTGCCTGTGATGGACGGCACATCAGCGGAGTGACACTCTGAAATACCGTAAATTGCACCAGTACAAAAAGACATGATATAATGTGCGCTGTCAGAATTTACCAGGGCACCCGGCTTCCCGCGCCGTGTCCTGTCATTTATCCAAACCACGGAGGAAACAAAGTGATGAATCATTCAAAGGAATTAACCGATCTGCTGGGCAGCATTGTTGAAAAGAATCATCTTGCAGGCGTCAGCGCATGCATAATGGGCCCTGAGGGCATGCTCTATGAATTCAATGCCGGTTTTATCGACAAAGATGAATCCCGGGTGCCCGATCATGATACCATGTTCGGCATTGCCTCCATGAGCAAATCCATTACGGCACTGTGTACCTGTATTCTGGCCGTTGAAGGCCGGCTCAGTCTGGAAGATCCGGTTGTCAAGTTTTTCCCCCAGTTCCGTGTCCCTGGCGAACCACGTGAATCTGTAACAGTACGGCATCTTGCCATGCATACAGCCGGAATTCCACCCATGGAGCCTCTCGAATGGTCCATCGTCATGAATACACCCGGACGCGGCGATGCCGATTATGAAAAGACGCTCCGTGCATCCACACCGAACAAGATGGAAACGATCGAAGAGGTCATTGATTATATTGCAAACTGCCCCTATCCAAATACCGGCATGCCCGGCCAGAATCTCAGCTATTCCAATGAAGGCTATGCCATCCTTTCCTATATAGTGGATCAGGCTGCCGGTATGCCGCTTGAGCAGTTCATGCATGAGCGGGTTTTTGCACCGCTGGGGATGACCCGTTCCATTCTCGATAATGGTCATCTGGCAGCACAGGCCCTTTCGGGCGGCAATATGACCTCTCTCTTTGAAATGGAGGACGGAAAACGCACCTGTGACGACGGCTGGTCCGTTCTGCCTCCGTTCCGCGGCTGTGCCATGGTCAAATCAACGTCAAAGGACATGGCTACCTACTATCGCATGCTTTCTGCCTATGGTATGCACGAAGGGAAGCAGGTGATTCCAAGGGAAGCTGTTGACCTGCTGCTTGGCAGCGCACATCCTGTACGCCCGTTCCAGACCATGTGCATGGGCATCAATAAGCGTGCCTTCCGCGGCCATGTCCTGTGTGAGCATGCAGGCGGACTGCACGGTGTTTCAACCAAGGGTGGTCTTGTCCTTGGCGAGGGTATCGGCATGGCTGTTCTTTGCAACCGGGGTGATGAGGACATGGATCCCCTGCTTTTCGCCATGTACAATGCCGTACTCGATCTGCCCCTTGAGACCAGCCACGACTGGTTCGAAGCCGTATCCTATCCCTTCTCCGATTTTGAAATGCTGACCGGCCGCTATATCTGCCATGAAGGCATTCCTTCGCATTTCACACTGACGTTTGAAAATGACACCCCTGTTGGTCATCATGATGAAACACAGACATCCCTGATCTACTGCGGCGGTACCCGTTTCCGTTCCGTAAAGGAAAATGGTTCCCTGTACTCCCGCATTGAATTTCTGATTTCCGGCGGAAAAGCTTGGGGTGTCCGCTGCGGGACCCGGATTTATCACCGTGAATCAGACTGATTCAGCATCTTTAAAGTTCTTGCATGTGATGCGGGGCACATAAGACCGTAAATACTGTTAGAATTGTAAGAATGAAAAGGCGTGGCAAAAGCCACGCCTTTTCACTTACAAAGAGTTCATTCAGAGGGATGCATCCGAATCCATCATACTGGATGCGGTCATATTGCCACGTTTGTGGACGAATTGCCCAGTACCACATGCTGGTTTGTAAAATAATGACATTTGCGATTGATACATTGCCGTAGAGTCTGCATCAAGGAAAAATGTTTTTGATAAAACGCTCTAGACAAGTGGCATCAAGAGCAGCCAGTTTGTGCTCAGATGATTTCCCAGACCACCGTAACGGTATCAGATGCCTCAATGTCGTCCGGTTCAATATCAAGATCATACCGCTCCGAATTTTCATCCATGCACATTTTTGTTCCCATCTCACGCTCCATCGGGTGAACTTCAAAGCTGATTTCTCTCCATGAATAATCGATGGTCTGAATGGAACCAAGCACAATGCCGGCTGCCTTTGTCAATACTGCTGCCTTAGCCTTTGCGTCTTCAACAGCCTTCCCAATGAGTTCATTTTTGGAAGCTTCCCTGTCCTTTACCGTGTAACTGATCGTAAACTCTGGTCTGGCCGGACAGGCAGCCAGCTCATACAAGATTCGTCCAAGGCGGTCCCGGTCCGAATCAAACTCAATTTTCAGCACATGCCTGTAACTGTATCCGGCAAAACGCCGCTTGTATGAATCATGTACCTTGTAACTTTCATACTCAGTGTTCACATCAAACTGAAGTGTCTTGAGATCCATCCGTTCAAATCCCAGCGGTTCAAGCACATCCTTGATCTGCTCGGTACTTCTTGTTGACTGACGCAGCGTTTCAGCATAATCACGCTGTATGCCCTCGAGTGTCATGGTTATCCTTGTCATATCCGGTTTCACACGGATCTGTCCCTTTCCTGTTACCCGGATTGTCCTTTCTGTACTCATTGCTTTCCCCTTTCATGTCCATTTCTGTAAATAATCCTTCTGGAGATACCCGACAGCATTCCCAGTTGCCGTTTCTCCGTGTTCTTTTTGACAGATTCAGTATAGCGAAAGCGACAGCAAAAAAGGTCGTTTGAAAAGCGACATTTTATGAAAATCGACATGCCGCACTTAAACACGTCTGCAATGAAACAGAAACATGGTTGTGCTTTATCAAGCAGGAACTTGCGCCTGCTTATGCAAAGATTGAATGTGTGACAGATTTGCTGTATACTCTTTCCAAGATTCATTTAGATCTGACATATTAAGGATGGGAAAGCTGCAACATACTAAAACAGCTGCTGCGCAGGATTCTTTTTTGCAGGTATACCATCTGCTTTTGCAGAGACCTCCCGGAAAGAGCACCTTTACAGCTTGCACATTTCTAATGACTGTATCTTTCCAATCACAAAGCAGAACCACCTTTGCACAATGTGAGCCAAAAAAGAAACAGCGTCCGGTATGGTCTGTTTCGCGACTATACCGGACGCCGGATTCTTTTCAATTACATGCAGAAATCAGATTAGCTCGGCTGCGGCATACCATAAGACTGCCCACAGCACAATCATTATAACCATCCAGATAAATGCGTTTGCCTTCTTTCCGGCATTTCCCGGATAAAAGCGTGAAAACCATAGAGGCGCTGACCCCAGAACGGCAAGTGCAGCACCAATCCCTGTTGAAATCTGCAGCGGGACGTCCACAATGAAATAAACCAGCAGGAACCAGCATACGGCCAGAAGGCAAACACCCAGATACCACATTGGCGCCGGTACTGTTCGCCTGCCAGACTGTTTTGCAGGGGTTGAGGTATTCTGCCAACCGGCAGATGCTTTCTGCTCAAAGTTGCTGGATTCTACAGGCCGCGAAGACTGTCCAGATTCAACCGGCTTTTTCTCAGAAGCGCGTTTGCCGGATGCTTCCATCGGCTTCTCCGGTTCTGATGTCGCTCTTCTGGTTCTGTGCCCCATACCTTCAGATACTGGCGCAGCAGTCCCGTCATCTGCGCGTCCACCTGACGCTCCTGCATTTCTGCCGGACGTCATCTGTGAATTCCCATTATCCATCTGTGCCGGTTCCGCCAGTTCGCGCCCGCAATACGGGCAGAATCTGGTCTCATATGATGCATTCAGTGCAACTGTTTCTCCACAATTTCGACAGATGATTGACTTCGCTTCCATCCTGAGGCCCCCTTTGATGACATAGTTGTGCTTTCGGCACCGTATCAATCCCGATTATCATTATTTGACACACCAGCACAACGTGCTGGGCCATCCCCTTTGATGACATAGTTGCACTTTCATTCCTGTAACCATTGCAGTAGTCATTATCTGATAAACCAGCACCAAGTTAGCTGTCTCCTTATTATAGCGGTTTAGCCCTTGGTTTCACGTCGGCTTCATCTACTTGTTATTTCAGCAAACCAGTGTAAAGCGCCGGATCATCTTTAATCGCAGAAATAGAGTCCGAACCGTATTTTTTGCATCTGCTCTTTTCATTTTTACCGGCTCCTGTAACCGGAGCATTCCTTGCAACACAGTAATATTCGAAAGGAACAAATACAATGAACGCGAAATTTTGTCCCAGATGCGGCACCGGCATTACACCGGAGTTCGCCTACAGTCCGCACTGCGGTGCTGACCTGAAACTGCTGTGGCAGGACCGGGCAAAAGATGCCGGTATACCAAAGGCATCCCCAGTGGAACGGCAGCGCATGAACTATCGTTTTAGATGCCGTGAAAGCGGAACGGACATTGCAAAAGCACTGGTTCCGGAGGACTATCTTTGCACCGGTGCAGTCACGCGCTCCGGTGGAAATGACTTTTCTCCGGTCCGAAACTGGATAAAAGCAGAAAGCCCGGACCATTCGGTCATTCTGTTCTCCGAATCACGGATGATATGGGAAGAATATCTGAATCCCATGCTTAAGTCAGGCGCAAGATTTGCCGGTTACGATCCTGCCGACTGTGCGGATTTTGTAGAACCGGAAATCTTTCTGCAGCAGTATGCGGAACGTTTCGCCGAAACGCCGCTAAAACCCACTGCATTTGCCGCACTGCCCGGACCATTTGCTCAAAACCGGGAAAGGGAACTGAATGACATGCTCACCCGATTTCTGAGCCTGGACGGAAGCGGTCCAAATGTCCAGATGGAAATCATCAACGCCGTCTGCGAACCGCTTCTGATGAAATTCACCGCCAATACGAACAGCCAGGAACTGACTGTCCTTATCGGCTGTGAATATGTCGGGATCGAGTATCGGAATGCCATTACGGCTGCCATGTTGATGGGCGGTACACTTGGGATGCTCGGCAGCCTGATCGGCGGTATGTCAGCATCCAAAGAAGCCGGGACCAGACCGTTTGGTCATGGAAAGAAGGCAGATGCGATCCGGTGGGGGTTCAAACGAATGTACCTGTGCATCACAGATACAGCAAATGAACGTTCTGCCACTTCTGCCTTCCTGCACTTTGTCACTTCATTCCGTCCGGATATGACCCTTGCAAAACAGATGGATGATGCTGAATACCAGATCTTCCTCCGGCATCAGCAGCAGGCAAACGTATTTGCTGCACAGGCAAGACAGAACCAGATCCGGGGACAGCAGCTTGCCATGGAAACCTCCCGGATGATTGCGCGCAACAGTGCCGAAATTTCAGCCGGTATCATGGATTCCTGGAACAGGAAAATGGCTTCAGATTCACGCATCAACCAGAACTATTCGGAAGCTGTCCGTGGTGTCAATACATGGCACACAACAGACGGACGCTCTGTTGAGGTGGATGTTACCGCTGACCACGTCTATCAGAACGCCTATGGAGATGTCTACGGCGTTTCCGGGCAGGCAGTTGATCCGGAGCTGGTGAACCAGCTCAACTGGACCAAAATCGGCTGACTCTCCTGCGCATTTCCGCTTTTGCGGGAATGCGCTTTATTTGTTCAGGCGGGCAATCAGTGCTTCCAGCTCATCGACTCTCTCAACGGTATAATCCGCTTCTCTGGGCACACCCATGTCCCCGTACCAGACCGTCAGGGCGACCTTTATACCAGCTGCCTTGCCGCACAGAATATCATTGTATCCATCCCCGATGTAAAGACAGGACGCCGGCGCCGCCTGAAGCAGTTCTGCTGCCTTCAGAACCGGGTCCGGAGACGGTTTGGTATGGGCAGCATCCTCAGCTGCTACGATGGCATCAAAACAGTCCTGCAAATGAAAATAACGAAGTATTTCGTCCACCCGGTAATGGTCCTTGCCCGTACAGATCGCAGTCTTCATGCCTGTTTTGCGCAGACGGCGAATCAGGTCAAAGCATGGTTCATTAATCTCATTTCCTGCCACATTGGCACTGCTGATCTCCCGGTATATGCGTACCATTTCTGCCGGAAAGCCAAGTTTTGCAAACAAATGAGGCACTGAATCCCCAGTATTTGCCAGCAGAACGGAAAAATCCGGACACTTCCCGTCACCAACTGTCTTCTCATAGCTGCCGTAATAGGCAGCCTTCTGTACAGCCAGGGAATTAATCAGGCATCCGTCCATGTTAAAGATAAGGCTCAGCACAATCCGTT
>JAFUHD010000156.1 GCA_017469025.1 Clostridia bacterium | reverse complement strand
ATGTGCTGGTTTGTCAAATAATGACAACTGTGATTGATACGGTGCCGAAAGCCAACAATGTCATTTAAGGAGTTATGATATGGAACTTGGACGTGGACGACTGCTGCGGCTGACCCTGATGGGCGGTCAGGCACGTGTCTTTTTATGTGATACAACCGGAATGGCGCAGGAAGCACGCGACATTCACAATGCCAGCAATACCTGCAGTGCGGCAATGGGCCGTATGATTGCAGCGACGGCAATGATGGGTGTGAACCTCAAAAGTGACGGAGACAGGATCACTGCAACAATCAATGGCGGCGGTCCGGCAGGACCGCTTTGTGCGGTGGCAGGTCCGGACGGCGCAGTCAAGGTAACCATTGAACACCCTGAGGTGGAGCTTAAACTGAAAGCCAATGGCAAGCTGGATGTGGGCGGCGTACTGGGCAGGGATGGACAGCTGACCATTATGCGCTCTTACGGTTTCGGGGAGCCGTACCTTGGAAAGGTACAGCTTGTTTCCGGAGAGATCGCTGAAGACTTTGCAATGTATTACCTTGAATCGGAACAGACGCCGACACTTTGTGCGCTTGGGACGCTGGTGGGGGAAAATATCATTTCCTCCGGTGGTATTTTGATTCAGGCCATGCCGGAGTGTTCTGAGCAGCTGCTGGACCAGCTTGAAATCCGGGCGGAACTGTTCGGAAGCATTTCCCAGCTTCTGTCTGAAATGAGTCTTGAGGAGATTGTCGAGAACTGCTTCCGGGGGCTTGAACCGGAAATTCTTGAGAGTATGCCGCTCAAACTGGAATGTGACTGCTCAAGACCGAAAATTGAGCAGGTCATCTTGTCGATGGGTGCGGATGAAATCAGGGATCTGATTCGTGAACAGAACGGATGCGAAGTAACCTGCCATTTCTGCCGCAAACACTATATGTTTACCGGCAGTGAACTTGAGGCTCTGGTTGAAGAAGGACTCAGCGGGTCAGACGAATAGGTGAAAATGAATTGCCGGTATCATGCGCCGGTTTTGTGGACAAATGGGCAGAGGCAGACGGCGTGATGCCGGACGCTGAGGCTGCTGAGAGGAGGAACGGGCTGTGAAACCGCAAGCGTTTCACGTCACTGTATTCGGTATGAAAATCTATAATCTGGATGCGGAATTTGAAAAATACCTGAAAGCATGGATGTCAAAACATGCTGATGCATATGGAAACAATATGGACCGTCTCGAGGAGATGGTGCCGGATGTATATATGGAGTTTCTGGGCATGCCGCTTGCCATTCTCGGCGGGAGGAGCCCCGATGAGTTCTATGGCAGCATTGAAGATCCTGCAGAACTGATTGATATGCTTAAGGCGCATATTACCGGAAATGTTCCGGTGCCGGACCTGCTGATGGAGCGGATTGTTGAACTCGGTGTGGAAACAGAGCCGTATCTGATGCAAATGATAGAGGACAGCTCGCTTAATGAGGAGAGCCGTATGACAGCGGTTTCGCTGATGCAGGAAATCGGCAGCAACCGTCCCATGATGACGTATGTAAATCTGATTGCACCGCTTGAAGCACCGAGTGATCTGGCGGACATCTGTGCAGAAAGCCTGACGTCGATGGGCAGGGATGTTGTTGAACCGATTCTTGAACGCTATCCGCAGGCAGGGAAGGCAGCCAAGAATATTTTTGCAGATATTCTGTGCAATTTTGATGCCGATGACCGCATCTATGCCATTCTTGAGGAGCGGTTCCGTACACAGACGGATATGAAGGCACTGTATGCCTCTTATCTTGCAAAGTATGGAGATGTACGTGCTCTGCCTGTGCTGATTGAGACCAGCCAGGATCAGGGGCTGGGGTATCTTGATTTCGTAGAGATCGCCAATGCTATTGAAGCACTGGGCGGCGAAAGACCTGCTGAGCGGGAATATGCGGGAGATCCGTATTATGAGGCCCTCAGCCATATGACAGAAACCTGATGGGCTTCCATTCAGTAAAGAATGCATGACTGATTCATTTTTAAGGAAGGAGGGGAGAAATACTTGATTTGTCCCAACTGTGGACGACAGATATCGGATTCTGCGATCAGATGCCCGCACTGTTATGCAATGATTCATGCATACAAGCGTCGGCGGGCTGAGGCAAATGTTCCTGAGGATGAACCTGCAAGGGTCAAGCGGCGGGTACAGCCGGTCCCTGCACAGCAGCAGGCAGACAATGAAAAGGCAAACGATTATGCCGAGGCACGCGCAGATGCGGCGAAAATCAGAAACAGTCAGAATCAGGGAAACAGGGAACAGCGGCAACCGGTAAAACGCGGGTCAGCGGAGACGCAGCGGGAACTGCATATTCCGCGTAATGTGCAGCGCAGTGAGTCATTTAAGGAAGGCGACGTGCGGTATGTACGCCATCCCGGCAATCAGGTCCGTAAAAAAGTGAATGCCAGGCCGGCAATGGAAAATCCACCCATCAACCGGAAGTCTCATAAACGTTTCTTCATTGCCCTGCGGATCATCCTGATTCTTCTGTTTTTTATGACGGCATCAGGTACATACATTCTGACGCAGACAGAGGACGGTCAGCAGACGATGGCGGAATGGGGCTGGTCTGTTGCAAGAACGGATGCTTACATTACACTGGGCAAACAGCTGCT
>JAFUHD010000155.1 GCA_017469025.1 Clostridia bacterium | reverse complement strand
GGTTTGTCAAATCATGACAACTGCAATTGATACGGTGCCGAAAGCACGACTATGTCATTAAAGGAGGACGGTTATCCCAGCGTTTGATAGTTTACTAGCAATGGAGGTTAGTTCCTCTAATGAAGTCATATAATTCACCCTTTGAAATCATAATCCACTGAGCCACCCGATGTCAATACCTTATCCCAGCACTTCTTGACTATAGCCAATATTTTTTTCAGCATATAGCTCCAAACCGTTATCACATGCAGATTTGACCGGCCGATTTGCCGGCTGGACTGTGGGGATGATTTGGCAGCCCGACTCCTTATACTTTCACCTTTCTGTTCAGAACAGGCTGAGATATGATGGAATGGGCTGCTGTTTTTATATCTGCAGTTTCCATAGAGCAGCCGGTGCAATGTATGTCGCATGGGAATACGGTCACCTTTTTCAGAGGCTTGTTGGATTCTTTAACCGTCAGTTTTGGGATTATGTATTGAAAATGATCATCGGAAGCCTGATAACTGCTGTTATTTTGGCGCCGAATTCTGGCTTTCGCAAGGACTTGTCTTGAATATACAGAACCTTTTTGATACAATTCATGCAGATTATTGGAAATGGGATTTCTCTTTCTGCATATGATCCGCCAGAGGCGGAATGATCTTGATGAATCTTAATAACTGTGTGCTTCAAATCCCGAATATGAATGGAAGAACAATTATGGAAGAAGTATTGCGGTCCCTATTGACAGAAAATATCGTTTCCGGTGAGAAACTTTCGCAGATGCTGGGCGTGAGCCGCACGGCAGTCTGGAAACAGGTGACTGCACTGCGTGAACGTGGATTCAATATCGAAGCTGTCGGAAGGCAGGGATACCGACTGGTCAGCAGCCCTGATCTTATGCTGTCACCACTGATTGAAAATGGTCTCAATACAGAATGGGCTGGAAAACATATCATTTGTTTTGAATCTATTGATTCAACGAACAGGGTACTGAGACAGAAGGCACAGCAGGGAGCTGAACATGGAACGGTGGTACTTGCTGACGAGCAGACAGGCGGACGGGGACGGCGCGGGCGCGGATGGCTGACGCCAAAGGGATCTGCAATAGCCATGTCTTTACTGCTGCGCCCGGAGATGCATCCTTCCAGAGTGCCAATTCTGTCTCTGGGGACATCTGTTGCTGTTGCCAAAGGCATTTCTGCTGTTACAGGTCTTCCAGTTCAGATAAAATGGCCAAATGATATTGTCTGCAGTGGAAAAAAACTCTGTGGTATTCTCCTTGAGATGGATGCAAATGAGCAGCATGTGGAATCTGTAGTTGCCGGTGCAGGTATCAATGTGCATCAAAAGGAATTTCCGGATGAGATCAGTGCAACAGCTACTTCACTGGATTTACTGACGGGAAAAACGGTTTCAAGAACTGAGATTATAAAAGCTGTGTTGAGAGCAGCAGAAGAAACAGAGCAGATGATTCGAAATGGGACGCTGATGGAAACTTACTGCAGTATGTCCGCAACGATTGGCCGTGCTGTTTCTGTACAGGCAGTCGGTGAGACGTTTACAGGCCATGCAGAATCGATTCATCCGGATGGTGTTCTTGTTGTACGGACAGAATCAGGAGAACTGCGTGAGGTTATGGCAGGAGATGTTTCTGTCCGGGGGCTGATGGGCTATGTCTGAGATTCTCGGCATTGGTGTAGATCTGTGCGAGATAGACCGCATTGAAAAAGCAATTCAACGACAGCATTTTATAGACAGGGTTTATACGGAACAGGAAGCCGCTTATTTTTCGGCCAGGGGAAAACGATCTGCTGAGTCTGCTGCTGCAATGTATGCTGCTAAAGAAGCAGCCGCGAAGGCACTCGGAACAGGTTTCTCGGGTGGTATAATGCCGGAACAGATAGAAGTGCTGCATGACGATGCCGGGGCACCGTCGCTCATATTGCATGGTGAGGCAGAATTATGCATGAAGCGCAGAGGCGGTACACATATGCAGATCAGCCTGAGCCATGAAGCCAACATGGCCGCTGCATTTGTAATTATGACATGATTTGACACACATTACGCCGCAGATTTGACGGAGGATGAACGATGATAAAGACGATTTCACCGCAGGATATGCAGGAAATGGAACATGCATTTCTGGACGGAACAGGTTATCCATCGCTCCTGCTGATGGAACATGCTGCTGAGGCTGTTGTTCGCGCACTGGCATCTCATGTAGCCCCCCGTTCTACAGTGTTGTTTGTCTGTGGAGGTGGAAATAATGGCGGAGATGGCTGTGCGGCAGCCCGGCTCTGGATGCAGATGGGTGGACAGGCGGAAGTCTGGCTTTTGAAGAGTCCGTCCCAGATGAAGGGCGATGCAGGAACAAATGCGCTTCTGCTGAGTGCCTGCGGCGCAAGAATGCGGATATTGTACAGTGAAGTTCCTGATATACCTGATAACTGTACGGGTATTGTAGATGCGCTTTTTGGAACGGGACTGTCAAAACCGCTTGACGGGGTTGTTCTTGAAATAGTAGAGAAAATTAACGGCAGCGGTCTCCCGGTGATTGCCGTTGATATTCCGTCTGGTGTAGACGGAGCAACAGGTCATGTGGAAAGTGCAGCGGTTCAGGCAACAGAAACGGTTACATTCCACCGGGCAAAACACGGACATTTTCTGTATCCGGGCAGGGAATTGACTGGCAAACTTACGATCACGGATATAGGCATTCTTGCTGAATGGGATGGCGCGCAGGGAATTGATATTCTAGAAGAAAATGACATTGTCCCTATCCTCCCGGCTCGGCCCAGAAACTGCCATAAAGGAACTTACGGACATGTGCTGGTAGTAGCTGGCAGTGAAGGAATGACAGGTGCTGCTGCGTTATGTACACGAGCTGTATTGCATTCCGGCGCCGGACTTGCGACGGTTGCCTGCACGTTTCCATCGCTGATGGTACTGCAGACCGCTGTTCCCTGTGCAATGGCAAGAGTGGTATCTGACATTGATCATATTGAAGCAGCTTCCCGGCCACAGCTGGAAGAACTTATGACGGGCAAATCTGCCCTTGCGATTGGACCGGGACTGGGACGAAGTGAAGATACGTGGATGGCCATTCTTCCGCTGATCGAGTCGGATATCCCGAAGGTTATTGATGCGGATGCATTATATTTACTGGCAAAATACGGTGGTACAGTTGGAAAAAAGACAGTTTTGACGCCGCATGCCGGTGAAATGGCCAGACTTTGTTCAGTCGGAATAGAGGATATTTTGAATGCGCCTGTTGAGTATGCCCAGCAGCTGGCAGGAGACATGAATTGCTGTGTTTTGCTGAAAGGGGCTACAACAATTGTCGCGCAGGGGGAAGAGCTGGCCATGAATGTTACGGGTTCTGATGCAATGGCGACAGGCGGCTCTGGTGATGTACTGACAGGAATGATTGCCGGACTTATGGCACAGGGATGTCTGCCTGCTGATGCGGCACGTATTGGAGCGTTTTACCATGGGAAAGCTGGCGAAAGAGCGGAGTCAGTTATGGGCGCACGTGCAGTAACAGCATGGGATATCTGCGAAAGCATACGGATTGGTTGAGAACGAATGCTATTGAACAGGAAAATTGACTGGAAGAAAGAAGGACGCAAACTTCTCCAGGATTACACTTTGATAGTACTTGGTGCTTTTGTTACGGGAATTGCTTTTGCAATGTTCTTCCTGCCGCATGACATAGCGCCAGGCGGTGTGACAGGCCTTGCGACAGTTGGCGCAGCCTGGCTGCCGGTTGGCGTAGGATTTCTCAGTTTCATCATAAATGTCCCACTCTTCATTCTTGGAGGAAAGAATGCCGGATGGCGCTTCATGGTCCGTTCTTTTGCTGCCATGTTGCTGCTGTCCCTGTTTATTGATCTGCTGCCACACATTGACGTGTGCGGTGACGGCCTGCTTGCCTCCGTTTTCGGCGGCCTGCTGATGGGCATAGGGCTTGGGCTGGTTGTACGGGCTGGTGCTACGACGGGTGGGACTGACATGGCAGCAAAGCTGATCCATGACAGAATCCCGGTATTTTCCATCGCTGCTGTTCTGCTCGCAATTGATTCCATGGTTATCTTGATCGCAATTCGGCAGTTTGGCATACAAGCAGGCTGCTATGCACTCATCTCCTGCTATGTTTCCTCAAAGGCGATGGATGCAATAGTACAGGGATTCAATACGGCCATGCAGCTGATGATTATTACCCGGAGTGAGAAGAAGATCGTAGAACGGATACATGGTGAATTGGGCAGAGGATGTACTGCGTTTACAGCGACGGGTACATATTCGAATAATCCTGTTGGCTCTCTGATGTGTGTATGTTCCCGTATGGAAGTTCCAAGATTGAAAAAAATCATATCTGAAGAGGATCCGAAGGCATTTGTAACGGTTTGCGATGTTCGGGAAGCACTCGGAGAAGGGTTTGTTCAGTCAGTTTAATCTGAAGGGCAAGAACTTTTTGCTTTTTACCTAAAAAACAGACTTGTTTTTTGGCATTGACAAAAAATACCTGCAGACATATAATAATCTGGTCCGCTAGGTCATGTTCTGGAGAGATGGCCGAGGGGTTTAAGGCGCTGGTCTTGAAAACCAGTGATACCGAAAGGTACCGGGGGTTCGAATCCCTCTCTCTCCGCCAATTTCATATTTTCTGGCCGTATACGCGGAAGTACCCAAGTGGCCAAAGGGGCTCCCCTGCTAAGGGAGTAGCGCTCGTGAAGGGCGGCGTGGGTTCAAATCCCACCTTCCGCGCTTTAGAGATTATTAAATAGAAGTTTTTCTGTTGATAATCTCTTATTTTTTTACTTCAATATATTAAAAATTCACCAAATTATTGGTGCCTTAAAAGTTAATAAAAGCGAATTTTTGATTGGGTGATCACCCGAGTGATCACCCAAAAACGTGGTTTTGCCGGAAATGGGCTTAAAATGGACTGATTTTGAAGAAAAATTTCGAGTGCTGTTTTTTGTGAAAAATGACGATGCCTTTTTATGCGTGAAAATGATTGCAGAACCTATGGCAATATTGTGGAAAATAAGCAAGGAAGAGAGTCTGCTTGAACGATTTTCTTCAAAGGAAAGCTGCTGTCATTTTTATTTACCTCCTGTTTGTGAGAGAACAGGAGGTTTTTTATTGAAACGATGGGTGCCAATGGAGGAAAAGAGTATATTATTTCAGCAAATCAAATCAGAAAACTGATTGTTAGCTGTAGTTAGCTAATTTTTTGTATTTTTTTTGAAAATGAATTTAAATGTAAAATAACAGGATATCCAAATACAGTTATAAGTTGACGATCCTTGCGGTGTTTTATCTCATACTCCTCAATGACTTGCTCCTGCATATCGTAGATAGCCATGTCGAATTCCCAGCGGCTCAGGAACAGTTTGAATGCGCGCTTTCCCTGGGGAGGCTTCTCACACGATCAAGCAGCACAATATCTTCCATCATCCTTCCGCGAACATCCTCCAGGATATTGTCCGCAACTAGTTTTTTCAGCAAACAGAAGATTGAGTTTTTTTACAATGGCGGTATAATGATTTAAATGTAGTTGTTCAAGTTCAACCGTTGTGGTCAGATTGTTTTCAGTGATGAACATACGGAATTCAACCTGATTCGGTTGTCGGGAAGTTAAGACAGCATTTCTGCTTGGGATAGAAGAACAGCTTTTTGGAAGGATTACAAGCGATGTCTGAGTATACTGAGAGATTGCAGGTCCCTTTGGAAACCATTTCATGGGAAGACGACAATTTTATCGAAGAGCTGCTTGATGTTGTGCAGTTGTTTCGGCCTTTCTCTGTCAGCATAACCGAATTCATAACAGAGCATGGTTATGATGGAGACTCATTCGATACAGGCGCCAAAGTGGCTTTTATTCGGGCGGCATTTGAAAAAGCCGGTATGGATGCACCAAGAGAGGTCCGGGAGTGGTTTACCGTCGGCCAGCCAATCAAGCGGGATACGGCATTTCTTATCTGCTTTGCATTCGGTCTTGATGGAAGTGAAACGGATGAATTCTTCAGGCGATATTATGCGCGTGAAAGAAGCTTCAACTGTCATCGGGTGCAAGAGGCTGTTTACTATTTTTGTCTCAATAATGGACTGTCATATGCAGAAGCCCTGGATATACAGGCAAGAATACCGCTGACGGTGGACAACAGGAAAAGCACTGATGTTGTCTATACAGGTTCCATTATCGCGGATCTGAATGAAATGGAGACAAAAGAGGAACTGATCTCATACCTGACGGTGAATAATGACAAGTTTTCAGACAGTAATGTGACTGCCTATGAAATGATTCGCCATCTATGGGAAAGCTCAGCCGGATCAAATGGTCTGCTGCTGGGGGAAAGGGAAAAGCTGCCTTCAATGCTGGATGATGCTGCATTTGGGAAAAAGACGGGACTGCGCGCAGCGAATACCGGAGTCAGACCCTGGGATGCGTATCTTGCTATTTTTCAGCTCGATAAAAAAGATGTGAGAAAGCTGGAAACAGACCGTACCATTAAGCCGATTATTGAAAAGCTCCATGCAGATGCACAGGATTCTTTTCCTGACAGACAGGGAATTGAGCTTATTTTGCATGGGAAACACGTGTCTTATGAACGCGTCCGGAAATGGCTCGTCCTGTTAACGTTTTACACCTTCTGGGCTGGAAAAGCAGTGAAGCTAACAACATATGAGGCGAAAACAGGTGATGCTGCCAGATGCATTTCGCATATGAATCAGATGCTGATAGATGCTGGTTATCCGGAAATGTATGTTGGAAATCCATATGACTGGATATTTCTGTATGCAGCTCAGAGTAGTGAGCCATTGACCACCTTCCGGTATATCTGGAACGAGCTGCTGACAACAACGCTGGAGGAGCATCAGTAAATCCAGTTCCAAAGGTGTATGAGGTATGATCCGCCTGGAGAAATTCACGGGAGGAAAACATATGGATGGAAGAGCGGCATTGGTACCGGGTGCAATCCTGAAATTGCATACACGTACAGGTTATGTTCAGTATATTGTAAAAAAAGAGATCGGCCGGGGCGGTTCATGCATTGTCTATGATGCTTCTTATGCCGATAATCTGGATCATGACAAGCTGGTCCGCATCAAGGAGTGTTATCCTCATGCCCTGCATATTAAGAGAAATGATGATGGAGAAGTAATCGCTGACCAGCGAGACACTGCAGCATTTGCTTTGGCAAAAGACCGAATGATAGCGGCTTATCAGAAAAACAATGAACTGTTTATGCGAAGCGGGCTGACCAACAGCATTGCCAATACCTCTGATTTGTATGAATCCAACGGTACGATCTATATCGTTTCAACTTATCTGAACGGATGTACTTTTTTTGATTATCAGGGAAAGGCACTGCATGACTGCATTTCATTGGTGCTCAGCACAGCAAAAACGTTGAAACGGATTCATGAGGCAGGCTATCTTTATCTGGATTTGAAGCCGGAAAACATACTGACCATAGAAGGATCGCATGATCTGATCCAATTGTTTGATTTCGATTCCATGGTTTCCATGGAGGAACTGGCAGAAGCAATCAGTCAGAATGAACCGGGCAGTTTGCGGGCCTCTTATTCGAAGGGATATGCGCCGTTAGAGCAGCAGACCGGGAAGCTAAAACAAATTGGGCGGCATACAGATTTATACAGCCTTGGAGCAGTGCTGTTTTATGCGTTGTGGCATCGCACGCCAACAGCATTGGACTGCAAACAGGAAACAGTATTTGATTATACAAAAATGGTCTATCCGTATGAAAACTATCAGGACAGGCTTTTCGGAAAGATAACGGTTTTCTTTCACAAAACGCTGGCTAGCTATTATGGCGATCGTTATCAGGATGCAAACGACGCTGTGGCTCAGCTCAGCGGGATTCTTGCGTTGTCGGATGAAACCAGTCCATGGCTGCGATCAACCCCTGTACAGTGTGATTCTGTCTTCTACGGCCGCAAAGAAGAGATAAAAGATTTATCCGCCATGTTACTCAAGACATTGGGTGGCACAGTCAGTGTATATGGCATGGGCGGAATCGGAAAAAGCACACTGATTCGTCAGTATATTGTGGAGTATTCATCTGATTGGGATACCGTAGTCTGGCTTTATGACCGGGGCGATCTTTCTGAAATTGTTGCTGACGATGTAATGATGCAGATAAACACACTCCATAAGCTGAAAGAAGAGAGTAGGGAAGAGTATCTTGACCGTAAGCTGCATCTGCTGTCGGTTATTGCTCATGAGCAACGTATTCTGCTTGTGATCGATAATTTCCATCCGGATCATTTGGAACAGCTGGAACCGTTACGGCAAATCGGATGGACTGTACTGCTTGTTTCCCGTGAACGCCTGCCGGATGGACTGCTTCCATCAATGTATATTGATGAATTATCTGAAGAAGCCCTTGTCGGAATGTTTTCATATTATTCCCAGTGTGATCTTGATGATAAAGTGAATCTGTCCTGCTTTCGGAAAATCATGGAAAAGATTGGCCGACATACCCTTCTGACTGAACTGATTGCCCGGCAGATAGCAAAAAGCTACCTGAATTTGCATTTGGCAGAAGCATTGGTTACAGGAATAGGACTGTGTGATTTACCTCATGAGAAAATCGATTATGTCAAGGATCAGAAAATCTATCATGGAACACTGCTGAAGATTTTGGACCGTCTGGTAGAAACAGATCATTTTACGGAACAGGACAGAATTTGCCTGAAACTGCTTTCTCTGTTTAACATGCCAGGTGTTGAGGTGGACTTGTTTAAGACGCTTGCAGAATTGGACACACTGGATCTTATCAATGATCTGGAGGTATCTGGATGGGTCAAAACAGAAGAGCAGCGGCTTTACCTGCATCCTGTGATGCAGGAATATATCAGAACCTGGAACTGGACAGAGGCTTCACAAAGTGCGGCAGACAGGTTGATGTGGAATCTGTACACGAAGATTCGCCCTGCAGGGCGCCGGCATGATGGAAGCAGGCAAACACCGAAGGATTACGAAAGCTATTACCGCCAGATCCGGTTAATACCGCAAATCGTCGACAATATTCGTTATGTTTCGGAAGCATCTCAAAGGCTGCTTTACCGGTGGCTGATGGATTCCCCGGTGGATCAGGATACACCAGTCATGTATCACATGATCGATCTGTTGAATGATCCACGTTATCTGGATGATGACAGCATTCTCAGACTGTATGAGACAACGGCATATTATCGTGCCCGTCTGTATAACCCGGATGCAGCCATTGATCTTCTGCATAAGATGAAGCAATACCTTCGAAAGCATCCAAGTGCTTATTATCTGTCAGCCTATCATCGGGCAATGGCCGTGATTCTTCATAACAGGAATGGAAACCTGAATACTATTCTTCGACATGAGGACCTGGCTATTGCAACGGTGAAACTGTCCAAACACCCTGAAGCCCAAAAACAGCTGATTGCCTGTCTGATGAATAAGGCAAGGACACTGATGAGTGAGGAAATGGATCAGAAACAGGTCCGTAAACTGATTCGGGAAGCAAATATGCTGGTGGATAAATATACTTCAGACACAGATTATGAGCGATATCAGTTTGCCTGCAACGCAGCCATGTGTTTTGCCATGGATGGCGATCTTAATGCTGCACAGGCAGCGCTGGATACTGCAGATGCAATTGCTTTCGGTGCTCAGGATTCTGACCTTTCAGTTGCGGAACACCTGATTGAGGAAGTTGCGCCAATACGTATGGGCATGGGACAGTTTGATCTGGCAGAGGCAGCTGTTATCTGGGCAATCTGTTTATGTGAAAAACACTTGGAGGCAATCCGTTATCGTGAAACTGTCTTTGATGCATATCTCTTTCTGGGTAGAATATATGCGATGGACAGGGATTATATCAGAGCGGAAAAAGCTTTTGCTGAGGCAGAAAAACGGGTTCACGATTCTCCATATGTATGGAGATTGCCGCTTTGTCCGGATGATGTGCGGGTAGAGGCAGATCGACAGAGACTGGAACACTGAACATGAAAAAATACGGATGGATGGCTGCATTAAGAGGTAAGTGTTCAGAATGCGATGATAAATTATGGCACTGCATTGCTGCAGTGCCATTTTTTTTACACCAATAAATCCAGTTTTTGAAATTCACA
Source organism: Clostridia bacterium (assembly GCA_017469025.1). GTDB lineage: Bacteria > Bacillota > Clostridia > Christensenellales > Aristaeellaceae > Ventricola. The sequence continues at coordinate 165 of JAFUHD010000155.1, read as the reverse complement.
TGGTAGACTGTATTCAGATGGTAAAGAAATCATCTGGAAGGGATGGCCCAGCACTTCGTGCTGGTTTGTCAAATAATGACATTTGCAATCGATACGGTGCCGAAAGAACGACTATGTCATTGAAGGAGGGATGGCCCAGCACTTCGTGCTGGTTTGTCAAATAAT